>JAEWSZ010000206.1 GCA_023397905.1 Bacillota bacterium
TGTGTTTATTATTACTTTTGCGGGATGTGATACGCTCATTTCTTCCTTACTGACGATTATAACAGGCTCGATACCTCTTTATAATCATAATTCTGTAGTCTTTTTGTTTAATGTGATTGTTGTTCAGACCTTTATGTTTGCCGTCTGTAAGTTGTTGATTATTTGTTTTAAAAGACAGAAGATCACCTATATGTATAAAAAGCAGTATGTTTTTCTGGCTCTGCTTCCTGTCTCGAATGTTGCGATTATTTATTTTATTGCAATAATGGCTGCATATAAGATTGATCCAACGACTACTCACTTTATTATGATGATGCTTGCAGTTATTTCCATCATACTGAATCTGGCAGTGATCTATTTTTTTGAAAATGTATCGAAATCAGATCAGCTGGAGAGTGAAATCGTTTTGATTCAGCAAAGAATGGATATGCAATATAGTTATTACCAGCAGCTGGAAATAGAATACAATAACTCCCAGAAAATTATGCATGATATCAAAAATCACGTCAGAGTGTTTGAACGGCTTTATACGACAGGACAAAATACGGACGGCATTGAATATGCTAAAAAAATATCGGAAATCGTAGATGAACTGGGGATGAAATTCAATTGCAACAACAGGATTTTAAACATCATTGTAAATGAAAAAATGAAAATCTGCCATTTGGATGGAATCGAATTTATTTATTCTGTGGAGAACCTGAATCTGAATTTTATTGATGATATCGACATTACGGCGATTTTTGCCAACTTACTGGATAATGCCATAGAGGCGTGCAACAGGATTATCGACGGTACAAAAAGAATAGAGCTGCGTATTTATCAGTTTCACGATATGTTTATTATTAACCTCATCAATTCCATTCAGGAAATCCCCGTAAAAAGTGAAGAAAAGTTTCTTTCCAATAAGAAAAATCATAAAGCGATCGGTCTTTCCAATGTGAATTCTTCTGTGAAAAAATATGATGGAGATATTAATATAGAAGTTGAACAGGGCAAATTTTCTGTGAGCATTATCTTTCCTTTAAGCCGGAGAAGATAGCAATATTATTGCATTTATTTTCCTATAGCGGCATATTCTCTGTATTTCAGCCCGAAAAACTGTAAGTTAGGTAAATCCCCTTGTGAACGTCTAAAATTCGATTATAATGGAGTCAATAAATTAACAAGGGGTGTTGAAAATGAAAAACGGTCAGAAAAATGTAAAAATGAAAGCACTGGATTTGGTTTCTAAAATCGCGATGCAGGAAGCTCGCCAGTCCGCCAATACGTCTTGCGTAGTACTTGCTCATCAGGACAAGCTCCCTGAAGCGGTAAAGAGCCTCAGAAAATTCTAATGCTGACCAATTTTTCCAGCTGGATCGTAAAAGCCCTGAGCGAGAGCGGCTTGATCTCGGAAAAAGATAAGGATCTCTATTCTTTTGGAGTGCAGACCGCTCTCCTCAAAATGATTCATTTTTCCACTATGCTTATTGTCGGTTTGTTCCTCGGTATGCTGTTAGAGACTTTTGTATTTATCGTATCGTATTCATTTCTTCGGGTTTATGCAGGCGGTTACCACGCCAAAACCAAACTGGGTTGCTATGGGATGTCGTGGGTGATGATCCTTTTTGTGCTGTTGCTGACGAAATTCTGTCCGGGCTATATGGCATTTATCACGTCGATTGCAGTTCTCATTCCAGCTTCCCTGATTATTGTGATTTTAGCACCTGTAGAAAATATCAATAAACCACTTGATGATGCTGAAGTACACCACTACAGAAGGAAAACCAGAATTATTCTCTCCGTAGAATTCATCGTAACAATTATCTTCTTACTTATAAGCAGTATTCAATTTTCTTTTATCGTCAGCTTGAGTATATTTTGGGTCTCTGTTATGCTGATTCTCGGGAAGGCCCAGATGATGATGGTTGATAATGTATCAGTGTGAGGTGCCCTCTATGTATTACAGTGATTTATCCCGTGACGAAGTTACGGAAACAGAAGCGCACATGCAAATCATTGAGCTATGCGAAAGATGGTATAATCTGGCTCATCCAAACGGTGATTTTGTAAAATACTTTAAGAAGCATCCCGACTTGCTGAGTATCGAGCAATGGCCGTGCTTTATGAAAATCGGAGAAACAAAAACTGTTGATTAAAAATTCTTTGCATTTATAAAACAGCCCTTTTAACCGCATAAAAACGGTTAGAAGGGCTGTCTTGGTAATCAGTGTTTTTTCATCCTCTATAAAACTCATATGCGCCGGTCCTGACGGGGTAATGCCATCGGGATCGGCGCATTTATTTGTACGGATGTGCGGATGGGATATCGTATCTCCATATTTTAAGAATAGGGATTGACGGCGAAGCTTGTTAATTCCGACAAAATATGCTTTAATTAGAACGAATTATGGTCGGAATTGTATCTTGTATATAGAATTGCGGGTAAGGCAGGGATGATAGAATTGCGGACGGGAGAAACAACGAACAGTCCTTTTAAAAAACAACTGGAAAAGCAGGCGCTGCAAAAGATCATTTTTTTGGTCATTGTCGGCTGCCTGCTGTTCTGTATCCCTATTTTCGGGCTGAATTATCTCAATCAGAACTTCAATATGGAGGAACACCTGAACTTTCTGAACCGAACGTTTGACGAGGTTTATGGAGACGTCACCTCTTATCTGGAGGATGAAGAAAACGAGGGGCTTTTTCTCCGCTGTATGACCGGTGTTTCCGACAGCCGGGAGGTGCAGTACTCCCTCAGCAAGCATAACGTGGCAAGCCCGGTGCGCGTTCGTATGATTCTGATGAACCGGGAAAAGCAGATCGTCTATACCAGCTTTGGGCAGGAAGCGATGAACCTGCACAGAACGGAATTTAATAAAATTGTGGCGGACAATGCCTTGAAAGCAAATCTGCCCATTTACACGACCGTTTATTATTTTTCGGGAGACAGCTCGGAGTGCGTTTTTGCGAAACCCGTTTATCAGCATGGGGTGCTGGCCGGATTTGTCATGGCCTATCTAAACGGAAACGACTGGGGCAGCCTTTTTTCAGGATATCAGTATGACTGCATTATCACAAACCTGAACGGAGATATCATCTACTGCTCCAAAAGCGCGTTTCTTTCCGAGCGCAACACCAACAAGTACAAAGCGGATCCGTCCCAGCACTTTGTGACGGTGCAGGAAAACCGGTACCGGACCGGCGCGCGGGTTCTGACGGATAAAAAAGCGGTGCTTTATTCGTTTGTGTATTCTTCGGGGAATTCGCTCTATATCATCATCGGGATCATGACGATCGTTCTGCTGGG
>JAEWSZ010000212.1 GCA_023397905.1 Bacillota bacterium
GTCCAGAAGCATAGGCGCCAGCATACTGGTAATATCAATAGTATGCTTACTGGCGGCCGTAGTGCTTTCAATAATGATTTCCATGAGTATCTCCGCACCGGTGGCCCAGCTTATTTCCTATATGAAAAAGGCTGAGGAAGGGGATCTCACCTTTCAAATAAAAAATAACGGCAGGGAGTCCGGCGACGAACTGGGAGCGATGACCGTACATTTCGGCAAAATGATAGAAAATATCCACTCCCTTGTCCTGAAGGTAAGGGCCTCCTCTTTAAAAGTGGTGAAGAACACCTCGGAAATCAATCAGGATGCCGAAAGGTCATTCAGGGCGTCCGCCCAGATCGCGTCTACGATACAGGAAATTGCCAAGGGTTCGTCGGAACAGGCAGGTGAGATATCTGAGGGTTTGATAAGCCTCAACAACCTGTCGGAGGGAATAGCCAGGGTTGGAAGCGATCTGAAAAATGTGGCCGCTATTGCGGAAGGGGCCAGAGATTTGAGCCAAAGTGTGATCAGTACTGTGAAAACGCTGAACGATAAGGCACTTGAAACCGGAGCCGTATCTGAAAGAATAGCGGAGGATATAAATGATCTGAATGGAGATATGAAAGAAATCCGGAAGGTGATAAAAGCCATAGACAGTATCGCGGAACAGACAAATCTGCTTTCCCTGAACGCGGCCATTGAAGCCGCAAGGGCGGGAGAAGCCGGAAAAGGCTTTTCCGTGGTCGCCGGAGAGGTGAAAAAGCTGGCGGACCAGTCCAAGACTTCTACGGTAATGATAAACAACATTATCACAAAGATCCAGAATAAAACAGAGCTTACGGTGGAGGCCGCCAACAGCGGGAATCTGATAGTAAAAGAGCAGATGGAGGCCGTGAATAATGCAAATGACGCCTTTGAAAGAATATTCAGCGCCATGGAAAGTATCTCCGCACATATGAATCAGCTGATGACTCCGGTGAGGCTGATGCTGGAAGACAAGGATAAAACGCTGGGCGCCATTGAAAATATTTCAGCGGTATCCGAGGAAGCCGCGGCCACGGCCCAGCAGGTCTCGGCCAGCGTCCAGGAGCAGATGGCGGGCTATGAGGAGCTTTCCAATCTGGCCTCCGGTTTGAATAGTATGGCCGGGGAGCTCAGCGAGGCAATTTCCATTTTCAAGGTTGAGAGGTAGATAAGATGAGAGTGTTGATCGCGGCGGATTCCTTCAAAGGGAGTCTGAGCTCCTTAAAGGTTGCAGAGGCGGTTGAAAGAGGGGTAAGACAGGTCTATCCCGGGGCGGAGGTTCATAAGGCGGCCGTGGCAGACGGCGGTGAAGGGACCGTTGAAGCTATGGTGGAATACCTGCAGGGCCGGTATGTCCATGCGGAAGTAACAGGGCCTCTGGGTGAAAAAATAACTGCGAAGTACGGCATAATCGGCGGAGACACTGCAATTATAGAGATGGCGGAGACGTCCGGGCTTTGCCTTGTACCCGACGGGAAAAGGAATCCGCTGCTGACTACGACTTATGGCACCGGAGAGCTGATACTTGATTCTATCAACAGGGGCTGCAGAAAAATTATTATCGGAATAGGCGGAAGCGCCACCAATGACGGAGGTGCCGGTATGGCGTCGGCATTGGGCGCCGGACTGACGGATAACCGTGGACAGCCCATCGGCATGGGCGGAGGGGCTCTTGACACTCTGGAGCGGATCGGGACAGCGGGTATGGACCCCCGGCTGAAAACCGTGGATATCCTTGTGGCATGCGATGTGGACAATCCATTGTGCGGAGAATCGGGAGCCTCAAAGGTATTTGGGCCCCAGAAGGGCGCCACGCCTGAAATGATAGAGCAGCTGGACAAAAACCTCCACCGTTTTTCAGAAATTATAAAGCGGGATATGGGAATTGAAATTGAAAACATACCAGGAGCCGGTGCGGCCGGAGGCTTGGGCGGAGGTCTGATAGCCTTCTGCGGCGCCAGGCATTTTAAGGGGATCGATCTCATTCTGGATATTCTGAATATGGACAAATTAATAATGGAGGCTGATATTGTCATAACCGGAGAGGGCAGAATAGACGGCCAGACCATATATGGAAAAGTACCCATGGGCATTGCGGCTCTGGCGAAAAAATACCGCAGGCCCGTATTTGCCATAACAGGGTACATAGGCAAGGACGCCCGCCTTGTTTATGAGAAGGGCATAGATTCTATTGTGAGCGCAATGGCGGCGCCAATATCTGTACCGGAGGCTATGAAAAATGCGCCTAAATTAATAGCGGAAGCCAGCGAAAGGCTGTTCAGAATCATCAGGGCGGTGAGGCCGGAAGCCTGAAACTGACATTGTTTTGCCTTTGATTCAACGCTGTTGAATTGAAATAAATGTGTTTTACAATAACGGATAATCTGAATTATGCCGGAAAAGAGGAGAGATTTTTAATGGGTAAAAATTTAAGCAACAGGACACTGGGAATAATCCACGCATCCATGATTACGGCAAAAGCCGTACAGAGATACATTGACGAGATCATACCCGAGGTCAGAATCATGCATCTGGTGGACGACACCATTCAAAGGGATAATATAGCCGCGGGTGTGGGCAACATCCCAAAAGTGAATTACTACAAATTTGCGCAATATGCGCACAATCTGGAAGAGGCAAAGGTAGATCTGATCATGCTTGCCTGCTCCACCTTCAATTTTGCGGCGGAATTGGCCAGACCCATGGTCAATACTCCAATTGCCCAGATAGACAGGCCAATGATGGAACTGGCGGTAAAGACAGGAAAGCGTATAGGCTTGCTGGCAACGCTTCCCACTACGGTGCCTTCCTCGGAAAGGCTGCTGAAAATAGCTGCTGCCGAGGCAAATAAGGACATAGAGATTAAAACTGTTTTGTGCGGCAAAGCCTTTGAGAAATTTGAAAAGGGAAATGTGGACGCCCATAATGAGATTTTGCTCAAAGAGATCGACAGGCTCTCCGGGGAAGTGGACGTTGTTGCAATGGCGCAGCTTTCCATGTCGGCGCTGGCCCCTCTCCTGAAAGACACAAAAGTACCTGTCTACAACAGTGGATTCACAGGCTTTACGAGGGTGCGCGAATTGCTGGAAGCAATGGAATAAAAGAAAGAGAGGCTGACAAAATGTCATATTCAATAGAACAGTTGGAGCATATCGCGAAAAAAATAAGATTGAACATTGTCAAAATGATAGGCCCGGGAAAGGCGGGGCATCTGGGAGGTTCCTGCTCCATGGCCGACGTGGCCGCAGTGCTGTATTTTCATAAAATGAAGCACGATCCCAAAAATCCCAAGATGGCGGACCGGGACAGATTTTTACTGAGCAAGGGGCATTCGGCTCTGGTACAGTACGCCGCACTTGCGGAGGCCGGCTATTTCCCGGAGGAGGAGCTGGCAAAGCTTAAAAAACTGGGTTCAAGGCTTCAGGGGCATCCGGATATGAACAAGGTTCCCGGGGTGGAGGCAAATACGGGCTCACTGGGACAGGGGCTTTCCATTGCGGCAGGCATTGCGGCGGCCGCCAGACTGGACCGTCTGGACTACAAGGTTTACTGCATAGTGGGGGACGGAGAGCTGGCCGAAGGACAGATATGGGAGTCCGCGCTGGCAGCGGCCTTCTACAAGCTGGATAACCTGGTGGCGGTCCTTGACAGGAATTGCCTTCAGGCGACGGGGCCTGTGGCCGAGAGGTTCAACACAAACCCTCTGGATGAAAAATGGAAGGCCTTCGGATGGGAAGTAATAGAGTGCGACGGGCATGATATCAAAGACCTGATCTCGGCCTTTGAAAAGGCGGACAGCGTGAAAGGGAAGCCAATTCTGATTCTGGCCAATACGGTAAAGGGCAGGGGAGTATCCTTTGCGGAAAATGTGGTGGCTTTTCACAATGGGGCTATGACCGATGAACAATATGAACTGGCATTAAAAGAATTGGGAGAGGAAAGGTGAGCCGGATATGAGTATGCAGGATCCAAGAAAGGCCTACGGAGAGACCCTTGTGGAGTTGGGTCTGGAAGATAAGAGAATTGTGGTGCTTGAAGCGGACTTGGGCAAATCCACCATGAGCTGCCTGTTTCAGGAAAAGTTCCCGGACAGGTATTTTGAAATGGGCATATCGGAGCAAAATATGACATCCTTTGCAGCCGGTCTTGCAACCACTGGAAAAATAGCTTTTACAAATTCCTTTGCGGTATTTGCGGGCGGCCGTTCCTATGACCAGATAAGACAGGGGATCTGCACGGCAAATTTGAATGTGAAGATCAACGGCTCCAGCTCCGGTTTGTCGGATTTTGGCGACGGGGCTACCCATCAGGCTGTGGAAGATATTGCAATTATGAGGGCCATACCAAATATGACCGTGCTTGTTCCCATGGACGGCATAGAAACCAGAAAAATAGTCAGGGCGGCGGTGAAGCATAAGGGCCCGGTTTATATACGCATATGCAGAAATGCCATGGAGGACCTGTATCCGGAGGATAGGGAGTTTGTCATAGGACAGCCCCAGGTAGTGGCGGAGGGCAAAGACATTGCGGTGTTTGCCTGCGGCATAATGGTTTCAAAGGCCCTGGCGGCGGCCAGGGAGCTTGCCCGGGAAGGCGTATCGGTGCGCGTTGTCAATGTCAGCTCCCTGAAGCCACTGGACGAGGAATCCGTCAGGAAACTGGCAGGCGGGGTAAAGGGTATCATTACGGCAGAAGAGCACTCGGTTATCGGGGGTCTGACAAGCGCAATTACATATATTCTCCGGGGAACGGCCATTCCTGTGGAAGCTGTGGCCATAATGGACGTGTTCGGACAGTCGGGACAGAGCCATGAGGAGCTGCTTGAGCACTATGGTTTAACAGCGGCGGAAATTGTGAATACGGCTAAAAAAATATTGAATGGATAGAGGAGATATATTATGGATAAAAAAATTGGTTTTATCGGTCTTGGCATAATGGGAAAACCAATGGCGAAGAACCTTTTGAAAGCGGGATATGCATTGACGGTCTATGGGCACAACCCGGAGGTGATGAAGGAGCTTGAGGCGACAGGGGCCGAGATCGCGGGATCCTGCAGGGAGGTTGCCCAAAAAAGTGAGATCATCATTACCATGCTGCCCAATTCACCCCAGGTAAAGGAAGCGTTATTCGGAAAAGACGGCGCCGTTGAGGGCGCACGGCAGGGAACGGTTGTAATAGATATGAGCTCCATCGACCCTATGGTGTCAATTGAGCTTTATGCAAAGTTGGCGGAAAAGGGAATAGAAATGCTGGACGCCCCTGTGAGCGGAGGAGAACCCAAGGCCATAGACGGCAGCCTGTCCATAATGGCGGGAGGCTCCGAAAAGGTATTTGGCCAGGTAAAGGACATACTTCTGGCAATGGGAAGCTCTGCGGTGCTTGTCGGGGAAATAGGAAGCGGCAATGTTACAAAGCTTGCAAACCAGATCATAGTCGCTTTGAATATAGCGGCCATGTCGGAGGCCATGGTGCTGGCCGCCAAAGCAGGTGTAAATCCTGAAAAGGTATTTGAAGCAATAAAAGGCGGCCTGGCGGGAAGCACAGTGCTGAATGCAAAGGCTCCCATGGTAATGGACAGAAACTTCAAGCCCGGCTTCAGAATAGAGCTGCACATAAAAGATCTGATGAACGCAATGGACACGGCCCACAGCATAGGCGTGCCGCTGCCGCTGACAGGACAGGTTCTGGAAATGCTGCAGGCCTTGAAGGTAGACGGGAAAGCCAAAAATGACCACAGCGGTCTTGCGGAATACTATGAAAAGCTGGCAAACGTCCAGATCAAGAGGTAAGCCTGATGAAATTCGGATGCTGTACAAATATGATTGCCGCCTGTCCTGACGGCACTGGAATTGAGCATGTTGAGAGCCTGGCAAGGGCGGGGTATGACTATGTGGAACTGCCTCTGGCGCAAATAATGGACCTGTCCCATGAAGAATTCGGCAGCCTGAAAAGAAAAATGGAAGAGGCGAACATACCCTGCGAAGCCTGCAATAATTTTTTCCCCGCCCGTATCAGGCTGACAGGGGAGAATACGGATAAAGCCGCCATTTCGGAGTACACGGAAGCGGCTCTGGACAGGGCGGCGCAGCTGGGAGCAAAAACAGTTGTTTTCGGAAGCTCCGGGGCCAAAAATGTTCCCGGGGGCTTTCCTCACGAAAAGGCGTGGACCCAGCTGGTATTTCTTTTGCGCAATATTGATGAAGCTGCCGGAAAACACGGGATAACAGTTGCGATCGAACCGCTGAACAGGCTTGAGAGCAATATAATCAACACGGCAGAGGAAGGCCTTAGGCTTGCGCAGGACGTAAACAGGGCGAATATAAAGCTGCTGGTGGACTATTACCACCTGGCCATGGAGAAGGAAAGCCCGGATATATTGAAGAAAGCCGGAAAATATATCCGCCATGTGCATTTTGCCAGGCCGGAAGGCCGGGTATTTCCGGGCGGCAGCGACCCGGAGGATTATTCTTTATTTTTTAAAAAGCTGGCAGATACGGGTTATGACGGCAGGGTAAGCGTAGAGGCATACTCCAGGGATTTTGCCGCGGATTTTATTAAATCGTTGGAGTTATTGAAAGCAGCAGTTAAATAACTTTACGGTTTGCATTAATCCACTATAATCAAGACTTAAAATATTTCTATTAACCAGATTGAGAGGTACCGGTGAAACCCGACGCACAGAAGGCTCCAACCCAGTATGAAAAGTGAGTTGGAGCTTTTTGTATAACGAATAACACACATTCCAAATGTGGTCAGGATTCATACGTGGTTTTTAAGGTTTTATTCTGATTTCTGATTTCTGAATCCTGGCTCCTTACTTTATTTTCCTGCATTCCAGATAAAACCGCTTTTCTTCCGCTTCTCCCATGGAGAAGGTCTTTCTGGGCAGCACTCCGTCTAAAATGACAGTTCTGAAAAGATCGGTCTTGTTCATTGGCGGCAGATAAATGCCCATGTTGCCGGGCTGGGAGCCCAGCTTTGCCACCACATCTTCGCCGTGTATGTAATCTATTCTGACTTCGGGATGATCTTTCAGATAACTGTCCAGGAAAACCTGCAGAGTTCCCACCTCAAGGGTGCTGACAGGATTTTCAATGGAAACGGAGCCCTCGCCGGAGGACGTCACATATCTGAAAGAATGAGGCGGCCTGTCCGACGTTGTGATGAAGGCGCACTCGGCAGGACGATAGGCAATGCTGCGGTAAAAAGCGGAAAACTCTCTCAGCATATCCTCCGGATCCACATTGAATAAAACCCTGTGTATGGGCTCGAATACCAGACCTTCGTCGTGGACATTGACCAGTTCTACAAGGGCATATCTGGCAGGGTGCGTCAGCAGTTCATCAGCGGTCAGTCCGGTTTTTACATTTTCCCAATGCCCCTTTGCGGACGCAAGGGAATGGTTGCCGTCACCCACGGCGAACAATAAAATATCGCTGCCGCTGCCCACTGAATACTTTTTGCGGAAAACGTCCTCCCGGGCCAGCTTTGCAAGCGCGTCCGCAATCCGGGATAAATCCTGCTCGCCGGATACCTTATAACCTCTGATATGCCCGCCTTTCATCATCAGTTCAAAATCGTAGAGTTTTTCAAGCCGGGCGGCCTTTTCGGCCAGAGGCTCAATTACGGTTTTATCCGGGTCGTCTATTAAAACCATTATATGGGGCAGTTCAATAGGAGCGTTCCGGCGGATTTTGATCCTGGGCGGAAGCCTGTCCAGAACAGTGCCTTCCGTGGCCCGGATCAAGGTGCTGGAACCTTTATTGTAATTATAGTGTTCCAGATCCAGGGCAACTATGAGCCCTTTTCTGGATTCTGCATGGGAAGTCTTTCTGTCCACCAGTATAAAGCAGTTTCCTATACCGTTTAAAATATTTTGTTCAATATAATTTTTCATAGTGGCATTAATGCCGGAAATTCTCGCATCGCCGTCACCGTCTTCAAGGTACACTTCAGGGTATATTATGTTCAAGGCGGAGGGTTTTCCGGCTGTAATGGCTTCAACCCCGCTCCAGTATTCACGCTCCGAAGTATACTGGTCGCAGGCCACAACGGCCCAGCGGCTCAGATCTGTGCTTAAATCAGGAAGCATTATTTCAGGGATATGTACACCCAACTCTGCAAATTTGCTATTGATATCAACCATTGCATACCTCTCTGTTATTCATAATAATGGCCATGTACGGATGAAACACGTATGGCGCTTTTCCACGTAAATTTTACATTAAATTATATTTTAAGTCCATATTTTATGCCAAATTTCTTTACCGGATCACAGCAATAAACTATGAAATTTTTGTTAAAAGCCAATTAAAGTAAATTTAAGTTAATTGAATTTTTTAAAAGCCAATTACAAATAATATCATCAATGAAAATAGCTCCTGTTTCATGTCGGGTGCAAAAGTTGGTGTACAGTATGTATTGGAATATTTTCACAGGAGAGGATTTTGACAGGGGGGATGCGATGCTTAAAAAATACAGTGAAATAATAGGACTGCCCGTTATTTCCGCAAAGGACGGCCTGAAAATCGGAACCTTGAAGGAGGCTGTTTTTAACAGGAACAGCAAAGGCATCCTGGCATTCCTTATGGAAAAGAGCAATCATCCCGTCAGAGGGAATGTTATACTGCTGGGTGATATTTTAAGCCTTGGAAACGACGCATTGATTATAAAAAATACAAATTGCCTCATGGACTATAGAATGTTTAAAAAGGCACATGAAGTCCAGGAGAAAAATTACCTGAGAGGCTATAAAATATATACTCATTCCGGAGAACATCTGGGAATCGTCCAGGATGTGCTGTTTGACTATAAAACCGGAAAAGTGGAGGGCGTGCAGGTGTCCGACGGGCTGTTCCAGGATATTATGACAGGCAGAAACATACTTCCCTTTTTCGGGAAGGTGGAAATAGGAGCCAGCAATATTCTGGTGGAAAATGAAGCGGTTGAAGAGATGACAAGCACCGGCGGCGGTTTGAAAAGCCGGTTGGAAAATTAATATATTATTGTCGAAGCCGGCTCCCGCCGTACAGGCGGTGAAAAAATTAAAACTGGAGAGGAGAAAATATTATGATGAGAAATTTTACAAGGGGACTGGTTATAGGAGGATTGATAGGAGCATCCATAAGCATTTTGACAAATCCTGAAATTGTCGATCCCCATACGAGAAGAAAGATGGTAAAATCGGGAAGAAAAATCTGGCACAGGTCAAATCACGTAATAGGCGACATGGTACACATGTTTAGATGAACAGGGAAAAGGCCGGCGGGGAATGGCTGAATCAACATAAAAGCCATTCTCCAAAGGGCTTTTAGGGCAAATAGGAGAATAGGATGAGGAGTATTAAAAAAACGGTATTTTACATAATACTAATCCTGCTTATAATCGGAGCAATCGCGTTTATCTATTTCTACAATGATAAAATAATTAAAATATTGTCTCCCTTTTTTATTGCTGTCATTATTGCATATATTATCTATCCTGTGGTGATCAGGTTTGAGCGGAAGGGCATAAAGAGAAATGTGGCCATAGTGATAATTTACGTATTTGCCGTGCTGACCCTTCTGGTTTTCGGCATGTTTGTGATGCCCCATGTGCTCAGCAATGCCAAAGAGCTTTTTAACACACTGCCTGAAATAACAAGTAAATACAAGGAAATATTTAATTCGTATATATCGAAAATAAAAACCAGCAAATGGCCTCCCGAGGTCAAAAATATGATATTCAAGGAATTGAATGTGGGAACGGGACTGGTTCAGGCCTATGCCTCCCAGGCAATGAAAAAATCCCTTTCGGTAGTGGCTTCTTCAATAGTGATATTGCTGAATGTGGTGCTTTCCATGATCATCGCCTACTATTTTTTAAAAGATATGGAAGGCATAAAAAGAGGTTCCCTTATGCTGGCCCCGAAAAAATTCAGAAATGACCTGATAACCGTGGGCAGGGAACTGAACTCGATCATTACCCATTTTATTCAGGGACAGCTGCTTACGGCGCTGATAGTGGGGCTGATGGAAACGGTGGGTTTATATATAGTGAGGGTGAAGTACCCGTTTATCCTGGGGGTGGTTGGCGGGGTCGCAAACATGATCCCGTATTTCGGACCGGTATTGGGGGCTATCCCGGCAGTGGCCATAGCGCTGCTGCAATCCCCAACCAAGGCACTGCTGACGGCTCTGGTATTCATAGTCGTACAGCAAGTAGACAATGCCTTTATTTCTCCCAAGATCATTGAGGGCAAGCTGGGGCTGCACCCAATCACCACTATTATCGCCGTATTGATCGGAGGAGAATTCTTTGGTATAATCGGCATGCTGATAGGAGTGCCGGTGGCGGCAATGCTCAAGGTCATTGTAAAGAGAGCTATTGACCTGATTGCGTAGAGGCAGAAGTGGAGAAGTACAGAATAAAACCATAAAGGCAGAATGCAGGATTTGGGAGAATGATGTAGAATTATATAAAGTCGGCAGCCGGAAGGCATAAAAACGGCAGAGGCCGGCAAAAGCCGTAAAAAAGCCGGGAGGATAAGAGAAAATGATGAAGCTGAGCAGAAAAGTAAGAATGAGGATAATAATGGGCATTGCCATAGTGCTGATAGGTTACGGCCTTCTGGACAGGGCATTTCACTTTAATGTGGATCCCAAAATAGTGAACAACGTCAGCATGGTAATTATGATAATTGCTTTTGCACTGCTTTTCACCCGCGATCAGAAGAGCCAGGAACAGGAGGCTTCCGGCAATGACGGCAATAGCGGAGTTGATGAGATATCAGGAGAAAAGGGCAGCCCTGACCGGATTTCAGAAGGACAGCAAAATGATGGAGGGATTCCCGGGGGCACGCAAGGAGATAATGAAATTCTCGAAGACCCGCAAAGCGATGACGGGATTTCCGGGGAACAGGACGGAGAGAAAAAAGATAACGATTAGACACTTGACAGTGCCAGACATATTATATATCATTATTTTTGAGTAATTTTACAGTTAAAAGCCATGAACAAGAGGAGTAGGCGGTGGGATTTCCAAAGAGAGGAGCCGGTGGCGGCAGGCCAACAGGTGTAAGGCTTCGAAACGATACCGCCCAAGGTAGCTTGGGAGCTCTGCACCGAAATAGCAGTAGGCTGCAGCGGATTTTCGGACGTTAACCGGTTGAGATTCATAGATTTATTTTGCGCCTTTACTGTGTGAGGGCCGGAACTTAAATTACTATGAAATTTTGGTGGTACCGCGAATACGAGCTTCGTCCAAATACTGGATGAGGCTTTTTCTACGTGAGGCGGGGCATACCCGCATCCGTGCTGATGAGGTTTTGAAATGGAAGGAGAACTATTATGGGACTGCTTGAAATACTTTCACTGGTGATATTGGTTGCGGGCTTTGCCCTGGTATATACGGCCAAACCCATAGTGAAGAGATTCAATCTGGCGGAAAAGCAGAAATGCGATCACGCCTCGGAGATGACGGAAGAGGAGATCACCTCCTATAAGTACAACAGAGCTATTTTCAATGTTAAAATAACGGGGCTGGTGATTTCGATTCCGGGCCTGGTGCTGTTTTTTATAACGAAATAGCCGGGCGGAGGATTTCCGCCGTCTTGTTGAAATAACCTGCGGAAAATTAGGATACTTTTTCAGAAGTCAATTATAAAATCCCAGCATTTTTTGAGAAAAAGGAGATACTTGTTATGGATGAGCAACAGAACATTGCGAAGCAATACGATCCGGGTCAGGTAGAAGACCGGTTGTACGACAAATGGATGAAAGAGGGGTATTTTCATGCGGTCCCCCATAAAAATAAAAAACCTTTTACTATCGTGATACCTCCTCCGAATATAACGGGGCAGCTTCACATGGGCCACGCCCTTGACAACACCCTTCAGGACATACTGATCAGGACAAAGAGGATGCAGGGCTACAGCGCCTTGTGGCTTCCAGGTACAGATCACGCAAGTATAGCCACCGAAGCCAAAATAGTGGATGCCATGGCCAAGGAAGGCATCACAAAGGAAATGCTGGGCCGGGAGAAATTCCTGGAGAGGGCATGGGAGTGGCGGAGAGTTTACGGCGGCAGGATCGTGGAGCAGCTGAAAAAACTGGGCAGCTCCTGTGACTGGGAACGGGAGCGTTTCACCATGGATGAAGGGCTGTCAAAGGCGGTTCAGGAGGTGTTCCTGAAGCTGTATGACAAGGGTCTTATTTATAAAGGAGAGAGGATCACAAACTGGTGTCCCAAATGCAATACCTCCATATCGGATATTGAGGTTGAATATGAGGAACAGGCAGGCCATTTCTGGCATATCAGGTATCCTGTCAAGGACAGCGATGAGTTTGTGGTTGTAGCTACAACCCGTCCTGAAACCATGCTGGGAGATACTGCCGTAGCAGTCAACCCCGAGGATGAAAGATATACCCATCTGGTGGGGAAGACGCTGGTATTGCCGCTGGTTAACAAAGAAATACCGGTGATAGCGGATTCGTATGTTGACAAGGAATTCGGCACGGGCTGCGTCAAGATAACTCCGGCCCATGACCCAAATGATTATGAGGTCGGTCTGAGGCACGACCTCCCGCAGATAAGGGTCATGGACGACAATGCCATAATGAATGACAATGCAGGCCAATACAAAGGCCTGGACAGGTATGAGGCCAGAAAGAAAATGGTTGAGGACCTTGAAAAGCTGGGACTGCTGGTAAAGGTGGAAGGGCATACTCATAATGTGGGCACCTGCCAGAGATGCAGGACCGTGGTGGAACCCCTTATTTCCAAGCAGTGGTATGTCCGCATGAAGCCCCTTGCGGAGCCCGCAATCGATGTGGTGAGAAACGGGACCATCAAATTTGTACCTGAGAGATTTTCAAAAATATATTTTAACTGGATGGAAAACATTCAGGATTGGTGTATTTCAAGACAGCTGTGGTGGGGACACAGAATTCCCGCCTATTACTGTCAGGAATGCGGGAATGTGATGGTTCAGGGCGATTATCCTGATGTGTGCCCCAAATGCGGAAGCTCAAGAATAGAGCAGGACCCCGATACGTTGGATACCTGGTTCAGTTCGGCCCTGTGGCCTTTTTCAACGCTGGGGTGGCCTGAAAATACTGAAGAATTAAAATATTTCTATCCCACGGATATACTGGTGACAGGCTATGACATAATATTCTTCTGGGTTGCCAGGATGATATTCTCAGGTGTGGAGCATATGAAGCAGGAGCCTTTCAAGTATGTGTTCATACACGGTATCGTAAGGGATGCCCAGGGCAGAAAAATGAGTAAATCTTTAGGAAACGGCATTGACCCTCTGGAGGTCATAGCCCAGTACGGGACCGACGCCTTGAGGTTTGCGCTCACCATAGGCAATTCGCCGGGAAATGACCTGAGATTTTCAACGGAAAAGGTTGAGTCCTCCAGGAACTTTGCAAACAAGGTCTGGAATGCATCCAGGTTTGTTCTGATGAACTTTGACGAGGGCCTGGATTTCAACAGGGTTGACAGAAGCAAATTCACAGTTGCGGACAGGTGGATACTGAGCAGGATAAATACCGTAACAAGGGAAGTAACCGAAAATATAGAGAAATTTGAGCTGGGCCTTGGCCTGCAGAAGGTTTACGATTTCATATGGGAAGAATTCTGCGACTGGTATATCGAGATGGTAAAGCCGAGGCTTTACGACAGGGAAAGCGAGGGCAGGCTCGAAGCCCAGTACGTGCTGAATTTTGTACTTGGGAATGCCATGAAGCTGCTCCATCCGTACATGCCGTTCATAACCGAGGAAATATACACCCATCTGATTAACGACGGCAGGAGCATAATGATCTCCCAATGGCCGGAGTACAGTGAGGAACTGAACTTTGCCGGTGACGAGGCAAAAATGAACATTATTATGGACGCCATCAGAAGCATTAGAAATATCCGCGCCGAGATGAACGTTCCGCCCGCAAGACGCGCTAAAATAATATTTGTGGCCCCAGGGGAAAGTGAGAAGGACACTCTCTCAGGAGGAGCCTCATTTTTCCAGAGGCTGGCCGGCGCTTCCGAGATTGCGGTGCAGACCGATAAGCAGGGAATCCCAGCCGACGCAGTGGGCGCGGTCATACATGGCGCTGAGATATTCATACCTCTTGATGAACTAATCGATATTGAAAAGGAAATAGAGAGGCTCACCAAGGAGAAGACCAACCTTGAGGGCGAACTGAAAAGGGTGGAAGGAAAGCTGAGCAATGAAGGCTTCGTGGCTAAGGCGCCGCCAAAGGTCATAGAGGAAGAAAAGGCCAAGAGAGAGAAGTACCTGGATATGTACCAAAAAGTTGTCGACAGGCTGGAAAGCCTGAAGAAATAAAAAATTAAACAGTTTCAAATAGAGAAAAATCTCTGTTTGAAACTGTTTTTTTGTTTTTCCCCCGGTTGTTAAACACCCCTGCGATTTACTTTACTAGTGAATATATCAATTCATGGCTGCCGGGTATGCATGAATACCTGCCCCATGTCCGGCGCAAGCCGGGCACCGGATTATTTCCGCCGGTGATGATATATGCTGGGAGGAGAGCGGGTAATGTGGACAACATATGCGGATGAAAGTAATAAAAGCGAAAAGCCTGATCCCGGGAATAGCAGATACATACAAAATTCTGCGGCCACACGCCAGCCTGTGGTAAAGAAAACCGATCCGTTCCAGGTAATACAGCGGATCAGGAACAATCCATGGTCAATGACGCATGAGGATGCAATGCTGCTCCAGAGTACGATGGGCTATCAGGCAACCGTTAAACTGCTTGCGGATATAAGAAGCAGGGCAGGGGCTCAAAAAGCCCAGAAGGAACAAAACGGGCAGGTAGGAAGCTCCCAAAAAGAAGGCGCGGCAGATTCAGCTGTGCCTGAATCCACATCAGAAAATACCACATCAGAAAATACCACATCAAAAGATATCAAGCAGGAAGATACCACATCGGAAAATATAACGCCTGAAGCGGCTGAAACAACAGGTGTAAAACCGGAGGATACCCCGCCGGCAGTAACCCAACCGGCAGGCTCAGAACCGGCGGCAACCACACAGGCCCTTGGAGGGAAACTGCTCCGGAAGGGTAAAGAGCTTGTGCTGACCGGGGCAGACAAGCTCAGAGTAATGCTCACCCCAAAAGTCCAATTCAAACTGGGCAACGAAACCCATGAGCTGTGGGTAGAGAAGGGCGAAAAAGGAAATGTGGTTATGATGGCCACAGTTCCGCAAGCCATTAAGGTAAAAATAGAGGAATTTGCAAAACAATTAACGAATATTACAGATACTGGATTGCAAAAGACAATTCAGGCAAAAATTGAACAGGCAAGAAAGCTTATTGCAGATCTGGAAGCCAGAGATCCGCGGCTGCCGGAGGATGAACAGTATAGAGCGGAGTTCAATTATCTGGTTGCATTGACGTCGGAAATAGACAAGGATTTTTCGGAAGCAAGGGGAACTAAAAATCAGATTCCCGGGGATGCAGAGTATACAGGCACGCTTCCTAACAAAAGCTGGTCAATAACAGAGGTTGGTGACGGCTGTCATATGATTGAAAGGGTAAATGTAAGAAACAGATCTGCTTTAGCCCATTTCGACGGAGAAAAAACTCCGAGATTTTACCCTGACACAGCCTTTAAAGACGAGGCGGCGGCAAATCATTCCAGAGGTCTGGCTCATCAAAGACTGCACGCTGCCACAAGAGAAGCTGGAATCAGGCTTCAGGGCGGAAACCCGGATCTGTCTGATATGCAGTTGCTGGAAAAGTATGACAGGGCATATTCCAGCCAGATACTTCATGGTATCAAAGGCTCAATAAGAACACCGGACAGCAGCTCCGTAATAGGGATGAAAGCGACTCCTCAGGAGGCATACAGGAGATTGCTGAATTGGGGTGGATATAAGATATAGATGATCTTCAGAAGACGAAGGGATGACGTTATGAACAAGGAAATTATATTGGATGTCAGCGGTATGGGAATAATAATCTTTTCAGAATATGCGGTCGAGCATATAAAGGAAGGGGAAGATTATTTCAGCACCAGTTATCAAACGGGCGAGCAGGTTTTGAATCATGTATATCAAGGGACAATAGTCGGTTTTTGTACTTCGTCGCCGGGGACATATATACTTGAAATCAAAGAGGGTTATCCGGAAGAAACCGTATTGGCTGAAGCAGACTACAAATTGCGGTTGGGAATACATGTAAAGGGCGGCAGGGTTCATTTTAAAGACCTGTTTGCGTTAATGGACTGGATGGAGGGCTACTACCCCGAAGAAAACTCGCTTGAATTGGAAGATGGCTATTATCATATAACTTTGCATGGGAATAAAACTTCATCAGGAAGATTGGGCGATAACCAGGTAATATCTGTTTTCTTTAATAAGCTGGATGGAATGCCGGCACTAAAATATAACGGCGTACCGACTTTTTGTGAATAGCTCCGGACAGCAGGCATTGATATAAATTTGGCTATGGAAAGTTTATGCCGGGAAAAAAGCCGGAATCAGGGCTATTTATTCTTTTTCCTTTTGGCTACCGTTTCTTTAAGCTTTTGAAGGCTGATATATTCAATTACGGCACGGCGGCCGGTATCGCTTAAAGACAGTACGTCTGTTATGAGCTGCCCGGTGGTCCAATCGGATATGATGGACTGGTTCAGGGAATCCACTCCACCCTGGCAGTCTGTCCGCCCGAAAAGAAAGTCCGTGGATACCATATAATAATCAGCCAGAACAGTTATGGCGCGGGCAGAAAACTCGCATTCCCCTTTTTCGCACCTGGAATAGTGCTGCTGCGTTGTTCCTATCAGCTTTGCAATATCCGATTGTCTCAAATCCCGGTCTTCCCGCAGGCCTCGTATTATTTCATTAGCTTTTTTCATTTCAGCGCCCCTCTATTTATAATATGTGTAAAAAATTTTATAATACACTAATTGAATGTATTGACATATACACTGTATTAATGTATTATAAAATATGATACATTTATTATGTGTAAAAAGAGAATACTTTATACCTGTATTATTCACTATATAATTTGATTTAGAAAGCGCACATGTTAAAAAGTACAGTGTAACTTTTACCAGCAAAATGCGGCTTGAGGGCCGCAGCCTGGGAAGACCGCCATCGGTACGTGATATTGCACTATGTTTTTCGAGAAAATGACGCGCAGAGTTGCGCGTCATTTCCCATATATGGTCTTAAATCAGCAAAGATGGCTTCAGCCTCCATTAAAAAGAAGTATTTATACAGAGAAGACGGTATCCGATACCGGTCACAGTGAGGTGGATCAAAATGATATTTAATAATCTGGTTGATGTGCTAACGTTCATCCGCATATTAGAAAATGCAAATACATCAATACGCATTACGGATATTGGCGGAGACAATATTTTCTATGAATCCCTGACACATAGCAGTACGGACATCATAAAAAGGGACAACGGCAGAATGCTGCCCTATACGTATACGGCCTGTTCTGCGGACACCTCCTTCAGCGTATCCGTGTATGATGATTTTATTACTTTGGTGACGACAATGCCGGTCCTGATCGGAAATACATCCCATCTGCTGGAATTGAAGCAGATCACTAAAAGAAACGGGTGGAACCCGGAAAGGCCCGATGTCCCGGAGGATATTTCCCTGCACAGGATGAAAGAAATAGCGGTTACAGACTCGCTTACAAAGCTGTATAACCGCAGGTATATAGATGAACGGCTCCCCATTGATATGCAGAGCTCCTTTGAATTCGATGAACCGCTGAGCGTATTATTCCTTGACATAGATTATTTTAAAGACATCAATGATAAAAATGGCCATATTGCGGGGGACCAGGTGCTCCAGGACATATCCGCCATGCTTCAGAAACAGTTGCGCAGAGGAAGCGGCTGGATTGCAAGATATGGCGGAGATGAGATACTCATCTGCCTTCCCGGCAGCGGGGAAAAAATTGCAAAGGGCATTGCCAACAGGATCAGAAAAGACATTGAAAAACACATCTTCCGTATCGGAGATAAGGAAATAAAAGTCACCTGCAGCCTCGGCGTACAGACCGTATCCAGGGATTCGGGTGTGACCAGCGTGCCCGAGCTGATGTCCCTGGCGGATAAAAATCTGTACCGGGCCAAAAAGGAAGGCCGCAACAGGGTCTTCTGAAAACATGACAGGAGTTGGAATTCCCCCCTTATATGTAACAGTTTATTTCTCTGTAAATATACTGGAATAAGGGGGTTTTTTTATGCCGAATTATAATAAATACCGGAATGATAATTCCTACAGGAACATGATTGTTGGAGTCAATACAATGGTCCCGCTTGAAAACGGTACATATACGACGGCCGTTAATTTTGACAATGCGGCTACAACACCGTCTTTCGTGGCTGTGGAGAAGGAGATTCACGACTTCCTGCCATGGTATTCCTCCATACACAGGGGACGCGGGTATAAATCTGTCATATCCACCGAAGCCTATGAGGCCGGAAGAGAAATCATAAAAAGTTATGTTAAAGCGGACAGCGGGAAGGATGTGGTCATCTACACCAAAAATACAACCGATTCCATTAACATTCTTGCGTCTTCCATGTGCCAGCAGGATGAAAAAAAAGATGTCGTCATAACGACCTGGATGGAGCACGCCGCCAATGACCTGCCCTGGAGAAACAGATTTAATGTGGAATACGCAGAGATTGACCAGTATGGCAGGCTGGAATTGGAGGACCTGGAAGCAAAACTGAAAAAATACGGCGGCCGGGTAAGGCTGGTTACGGTGACAGGGGCTTCAAACGTAACAGGATACATCAATGACATATATTCCATTGCCAAAATGGCCCACAGATACGGTACCCAGCTCCACGTTGACGGGGCGCAGCTCATCCCCCACATGCCTGTGGACATGAAGCCCTTTGACAGTGAAGAACACATAGATTACCTGTCGTTTTCAGCCCATAAGATATATGCTCCCTTTGGCAGCGGCGCGCTCATAGGCCCCAAAGCCGCCTTCGAATGCGGAACGCCCTATTGCCAGGGCGGGAGCGCCATCCAGCTGGTCACCCACGACAGAATATGGTGGGAGGAGCCGCCGCAGAAATGTGAAGCGGGCACTCCTAATCTGATGGGAATTGTAGCCATGGTCTGCGCCCTGAAAACAATGGCCCGGATCGGTATGCAAAACGTATACGGGCATGAGGTGGACCTGCTGAACTACGCCTACGGCAAGATGACGGCAGTTCCGGGAATCAGGCTGTACAGCCGCCCTGACCTGCAGAGGGCCATAGGAGTGATCCCATTTACCATGGATGGAGTGCATCACTCGCTTATGTCGGCGATTTTGTCATATGAGGCGGGGATTGCCGTAAGGAACGGATTTTTCTGTGCCCATCCATATTGCGAGCGGTTGTTGGGCTATTCCGCAAAGGATATGGAGGAGATCGCCAACGATCCTCAGGCCTTATATCCCGGGCTGGTGCGGGCCAGCTTCGGCATCTACAATACCCATACCGAAATCGACCGGTTTGTGGACTTTCTGAACAGAATAGCCATTAATAAGGACTTTTATGTAAATAAGTACGGCAATTCCAGAAGCCTGTACAATATCAGGAACGAGGTATAGCGCAGGGAATTTGTGAGCGGGATCCGGAATGGAAACCGAAAACGGAGTTATTAAAGCTATTTTATATTTGTATATAAAAAGACGGATAAATATGATAAACTAAGTATAAAAATAAAAATAACCTCCGACCATACAGGGACTGTACGGGAACGGGGGTCAAAAATATACCATAAATAACGGGTGAAATAATATGGACTATGGATTTGTAAGAGTAGCCGCCGCCATCCCAAAGCTTAAGGTTGCCAACTGTAAATATAATGCCGGGGAAATAATAAAAATTTCAAATGAAGCGGACAGGCAGGGCGTACAATTTGTCGTATTCCCCGAACTGGCTGTCACTGCTTACTCGTGCGGCGATCTCTTTTTGCAGAGGACCCTGCAGAATGAGGCACTGAAGGGACTGGAAACAATTCTCTCTGAAACAAAGGCACTGGAATGTGTTATAATATTCGGGATGCCTCTGCTGGTGAACAGCAGGATGTACAATTGCGGAGTAGCCATACGGAAGGGAAAGCTTTTGGGCGTTGTCCCTAAAAGCTTCATACCAAATTACAGTGAGTTTTATGAGCTGCGTTGGTTCTGTCCGGGGCTGGAGAAGAAAAATGAAACAATTGATTTGCTGGGTCAAAGTGTTCCCTTTGGAATAGATGTGCTCTTTGAAGCAGGGAATATAAGCGGCTTGTGCTTTGGAATAGAGATATGCGAGGACCTGTGGGTGCCTTCGCCGCCCAGCAGCGCACAGGCTTTGAGCGGGGCCACCCTGCTTTTCAATCTTTCCGCAAGCAATGAAATAGTTGGAAAGCATGAATACAGGGAAAATATGATTAAAATGCAGTCTGCCAAATGCGCCGCGGCATATATATATACTTCCTCGGGGCCCAACGAATCCACCACGGATCTGGTTTTCGGAGGACATGCTCTGATATGTGAATACGGCTCTCTGCTGGCGGAAAGCGAAAGATTTTCCTTTGAGGAACAATTGCTGGTGGCCGATATAGATATTGAGAGACTTGTAAATGAGAGATTGAAAAATTCGGGCTTTACCCACAAAACAACAGACAATGAGTTCAGAAAAGCCGTATTTAATGTGGGAGAGCTTGAGGCAGGGAAGATTTTGAGGAAAATAGATCCCCATCCCTTTGTTCCGTCGGATCCAAATGCCAGGAACAGGCGGTGCGAGGAGATATTCAACATACAGACCTCGGGGCTTGGAAAGAGGCTGAAGCATACGGGAATAGACAAGTGTGTCATAGGTATCTCAGGAGGCCTTGATTCAACCCTTGCGCTGCTTGTCATTGTCAAGGCATATGACCGGCTTGGGCTGGACAGAAAGAATATCCATGCCATTACAATGCCGGGGTTTGGAACTTCAGCCAATACACTGGGCAATTCTCTGGAATTGATGAGGCTTATGCAGGTCACAACCTATCAGATCGATATTAAAGAAGCATGCATGAAGCACTTCAAGGATATTGGACATGATCCGGCCATTTATGATGTGACCTATGAAAATGTCCAGGCAAGGGAAAGAACCCAGATACTTATGGATGTGGCCAATAAAATAGGCGGGCTTGTCATCGGCACAGGCGACCTTTCGGAGCTTGCATTGGGATGGTGCACATACAACGGTGACCATATGTCCATGTATGCCGTAAACACCGGAGTGCCTAAAACCCTTGTAAAATATCTGGTGCAGTGGGCTGCCGACTATGTGTTTGAAGATGAGACAAGCAAGGTGCTTTTGAGCGTGCTGGACACCCCCATCAGTCCGGAGCTTCTGCCCACTGACGAGGCCGGTGATATAGCTCAGAAGACAGAGGATATAGTGGGGCCTTACGAGCTTCATGACTTCTTTCTGTACCATATGGTGAGATACGGCGCAGTGCCTGCAAAGATATTGTTTATGGCCGTGCAGGCTTTTAAAGATAAATATGCGGAGGAAACCATTGAAAAATGGCTGAAGATTTTCCTCGGAAGGTTTTTCAGCCAGCAATTCAAGCGGTCCTGCATGCCGGACGGACCGAAAGTGGGTACCATCAGCCTCTCGCCGAGAGGTGACTGGAGAATGCCCAGTGACGGTGATGTAAAGGCCTGGATAGAAAATCTGTAATAAAGTACCATTCACGCCTTATCCGGCTCACGGTATGTGCGTGGATTAAATATTATTAAACTTTTGTGAGCCAAAAAGGCTAATGGTATTAGTTTGAAAAAAAGCACTTTCAAACTAATGGCCTCCGGCGGAATATAGGCACCGCCAAAATTTCCGCACAAAAAGTGTGCGGAATGGCGATGTGCAAAGTACCATTCACGC
>JAEWSZ010000214.1 GCA_023397905.1 Bacillota bacterium
GTGCCGAGGGAGCAAGGCTTGTATACAGCGGAGTAAAGGGCAAGCACTGGGATGTGGTGGACGGAAAGCCTCAGCCGACTCAGGCGTTTATCGACGGATTGGCTAATGACAAGGATTTTGCCAACAAGTCCGGTATCATTATGTACAATAAATTTACAGCCATGAGAGATATCCAGGTGGGTGACGACAACTATCCCGCAGATCTTATGAAATCCGACGAACAGAAGGCAAACAATGCGCTTCCAATAGACAAGGAATACACCAAGCATTTCGGTGATTATGCTTTCCCTGGTCAGGTTTTATATGATATGAACAAGCAGAACAAGGTGCAGACCTTTAACAAATACTGGCTGTTCCCGTCTCTGGTACAGCAGCCCAGCGACGATGCAAAGAAGATAATGTCCCAGGTTGACGAATACATGAAAGTTCAGATTGTTAAGATCATTATGTCAAAGACCGACGCCGACTTTGAAGCAAACAAGGCGCAGGCCCTGAAGGATATAAAGGCAAAAGGCTATGACAAGGCTGCCGCCGATATAATAGCCAAGTACAAGCAGGCGCAGACCGACGCAGAGTCATTTTCAATTGATTAACAGGTCAGGTTGATATTTGGTATATGAAAAGGATTGTTGCTGAATAACAAATTCGACATTTGTGAAACTTCAATTGTGTTGAATTGCCTTATTCGGCGATAATCCTTTTTTTTAACAGCATGATCCGGTTATGAAATAATATACGGAAAATCCCAGCAGCAAAGGAGAAAAAATAATTGCACAATATTTTTTTTAATGCACACCACTCGCCAATCGGCGCATTCGCCAGCCTCACACTGGGACATAAAGGAGCCAGGGGAGGCCTGGGGCTGGAATTGAAGCAGCCAGCCGACAGAAATATATATATTGGCCTGCAAACAGCCGGAAGTAAATGCTATAAGGCCCTGCCGTTTTTCAAGGCGGGAGAGGATGAAAGCAAAAGGTACGATCTGGAAAAGGCCGGTGATGAAACCTCCGAAAGCGGATTTTTTGAGCCTTTCCGCGAAAGTGAAATCAAAAGGGAATTCAATGTTTGCACGGACAGGTGGACCGCAGGGGAGCTGGATATTAAAATCTATTCCCAGGTGCGGCCCGTCCCCGATCCTGAAAAGGCACCGGCGGAAGAACTGAAAAAGGTATTGCTGCCTGCCGTACTGATGGAGATGACCATTGATAATACAAAAGGTACTGAGCCAAGAAGAGCCTTTATAGGATATGATGAGACCGACCCCTATTATTCCATGAGGCATGTGGAGGATGAGATGCTGGGCATAACCGGAATTGCTCAGGGCGGGCTGACAGCTATAATCGGCAAGAGCGGAACCGCCCATCCTGCGGTGAATTTCAGTCCCGAATGCGTATTGGGAGAAGAATTGGAGGAAAACTGGAACTTTGGACTGGGCAACACAGCTTTATTGATTATGGAGGTACTGCCGGGAAAAAGGGAGACTTTCCGCTTTGCCGCATGCTTTTACCGGGAGGGCCGGGCAACCTTCGGAATGGAAACGAAGTATTATTATACGGGCCTTTTCAAAAATATCGAAGAGGTTGGCAGCTACGCTCTTGAGAATTTCGAAGATATAAAGAAGCAATGCCTGGAGGAGGACAGCTTTTACCGGAATACGAAATTGTCGGAGGAGCAGAAATTTATGATGGCCCATGCCATCAGAAGCTACTACGGCTGCACCGAGCTGCTTGAGAAGGACGGAAAACCTGTCTGGATGGTCAACGAAGGGGAATACAGGATGCTGAACACCCTGGATCTGACAGTTGACCAGCTGTTTTTCGAAATGAAGATGAACCCCTGGACGGTGAGAAATGTGCTCGACCTCTACCTGGAGAGATACTCCTACCGCGATATGGTCCGCTTTCCGGGGGATGACAGGGAGTATCCGGGAGGAATTACCTTTACCCATGATATGGGAGTCGGAAATGTATTCTCACGCCCCGGGCACTCAGCATATGAGAAGAGCGGCATAGACGGCTGCTTTTCGTATATGAGCCATGAACAGCTGGTAAACTGGCTCTGCTGTGCTCTTGTATATATAGAAAATGCAAAGGATGAAAAGTGGCTGAAGGGCCATGCTGAAGTTATCAAGGAATGCTTTGACAGCATGCTGAACAGGGACAATCCGGACCCTGAAAAGAGGAATGGAGTTATGGGCCTGGACAGCAGCTGTACAAGAGGAGGAGCCGAGATAACCACCTATGACAGCCTGGATGTGTCACTGGGACAGGCCCGGAATAATATTTACCTGGCGGGAAAATGCTGGGCGGTATATGTTTCTCTGGAAAAACTCTTTAAACAGCTGGGACTGGGAGCTCTTTCAGATCTGGCGGGGAAACAGGCTGTCCGCTGTGCCGGTACTATAACCGGATATGTGACCGGCAAAGGGTATATTCCTGCCATACTGGGCGAAAACAACGATTCAAAAATAATCTCCGCCATAGAAGGGCTGGTTTTCCCGTATTTCACCGGCTGCGAAGAGGCTCTCGCCATGGACGGCAAATACTCGGAGTATCTCAAGGCCTTGAAAAAACACCTGGAGGTCATACTTGTAAAGGGAACCTGTCTTTTTGAGGACGGGGGCTGGAAGCTTTCCTCCACCAGCACTAATTCCTGGCTCAGCAAGATATACCTGTGCCAGTTTGTGGCCAGAAAAATATTCGGTGAGACCGGAGATATTTATACGGAAGTGCCGGATAAGGCGCATGCGGGATGGCTGACCCATCCGGAGCACTCCTACTGGAGCTGGAGCGATCAGATTATCTCGGGGATAATATCAGGCAGCAAGTACTATCCCAGAGGCGTGACAAACACTCTGTGGCTGTTGGAATAGGGATAGGATCGCGTTTTATCTATGCTATAATATTCTAAAATCTATATGAAATTCACAGGGAAAGGAGCTGCAGGGAGAGTATGAAATCAGAGAAGGAAATATTCAGGCTTCCCAAGGGGTTCCCGTTCAGCCTGTTTCACACCGGCGGAAGATGCGACGCCCTTCCGGCGCTTCACTGGCATGACTGCCTGGAGCTGAACCTTGTCAAAGCGGGAAAAGGTGTAAATGTCATCAGTGAGAACAATTTTGAGATGGAGCAGGGCCAGATATACGTAATAAACAGCAATGAGCGCCACTATGCCTTTTCAGACGGGTCGCTGGACATGCTGGTAATTATTTTCGAGCCGGTTTACATATGGCAGAACACCAGCTTTGACTATGAGTATCTGAAGCCCTTCTTTGAGAGGAATGTAAATTTTCACAATCTGATTGACGGCAATAATCCCTTTGCAGCTCAGATCATTTCATTGCTGGAGGATATCGAGAGGGAATATCTTGATGAAAAACCCGGATACAGGCTTTTCATCAAAGCGTCGCTGATGAAGATCCTGGCGCTTTTGTACCGGCATTTCAAGCTGGAGGGCCAGATCGGCAGCGAGCTGCTGGAAAAGCAGAGGGACTTTGAGCGGATCAGGGAGGCGGTTTTATATATTGAACAGCATTTCACGGAAAATATATGCATTCCGGACCTGGCGAAGCTGATATATATGAATGCCTCATATTTTTCCACATATTTTAAAAAGGTTATGAAAATGAACATAACCGATTATATTTTGACCCTGCGGATAAACAGGGCGGCAATCCTTTTGAGGGAAACCGCAAAGCCGGTCACGGAAATAGCCGCGGAGAGCGGGTTTGGCAATTCCGCCTATTTTACCAGGGCCTTCAGGAAAATAACCAAGCTTTCACCTACCAAATACCGCAGTGAAATGATCCAAAAAAAAGTCAAAAGCATATAAGCTCAGTTATATTTTTGACCTGTAATTTTTTCTATGATTATATCAAATAATAATATGCGGGCAGTTCTTCCAAAGGTTGAAGCATTGGGGGACAGTGCCCGGGATGGGGATAGATATGGACTACAGGGACAATTGGGATAAATCCAGGGAGCGCTTGAAAGGCTTCTGGAGCGGGGAGATAGTTGACCGGTGCTGTATTTCGGTATTTGCACCGAAAAAGGGTTCGAACTATATTCCCGAGAAACTGCCGTCAAATCCAGCCGACAAGCAGAAATACTGGACTGACGGCGAATGGGTTTTGCGCAGGAATAGGGCACAATTTGAAAACACATACTATGCCGGCGAGGCAACTCCCCAGATATTTTTAGATCTCGGCGCCGCAGGCCATGCGGGATATTTCAGAAATATCAAGTGGCAGTACGAAAATACCATATGGTTTTTCCCTTCGATTCACGACTGGGAGAAGGACCGTCTGGAATTTGATCCCGACAGCTTTCTCTACAAAAAGACCCTCGAACTTGCAAAGTATCTCACAGACGAAAGCAAAGGGAGCTTTTTTGTATCAATGCCGGACATTGCAGGCAATTCGGATGCCCTGGCACATCTCAGGGGCAGCCAGGAGCTGCTGCTGGATTTCTACGACGAAGAGGATAATGTAAGGGCTTCGCTGCAGAAGATACAGGAGGCCTGGCTGAAGACCGCCGGGGAGGTTCACAATATTATCAAAACGAACAATGACGGCGGAAGCTGTATAGGATGGCTGAACACATGGGCTCCGGGCAAGCATTCCCAGCTGCAGTGCGACCTGGGGGTCATGATCTCTCCGGGTACCTTTAACGATATGATTATGCCGGAACTGAAGGCACAGTGCGACTGGCTGGATTACCCGCTGTACCACTTCGACGGTATTGAGCAGATACGCCACCTGGATTCGCTGCTTTCCCTTGAAAAGCTGAAGGCCATCCAGTGGACCTGTGTGGACGGGCAACCCTCACCCCTGGAATTCATTCCGGTGCTGAAAAGGATTCAGGAGGCAGGAAAAAGCCTGCTCATTTGGATCAAGCCCAACGAGCTGGAACCAATGCTGGAACAGCTTTCCTCCAAAGGACTGTATCTGCTGCTCAGGGCCGGCTCGCAGGAAGAAGCCGATGATATGATTAAAAAAGCGGAAAAGCTGACACATGAATAAGAGAAAATCAATAAATTGCTGAATGAGTTGCCCGGCGGGAAAATACCATCTGCCGGGCAATTTTTTGTATAACGGATACTATATATTCTGCGTGCAGTCGTGACTTTTTAATATATACCGATTGACACACAATAAAAAAAGGAGTAATATTTAACCATGTCCTAAAACGATTTAGTAATTACTTGAATGAGATTGGGAGTAAGAGAATGGCGGTTTCTATAAGAGATGTGGCGAAGGCGGCGAGAGTTTCGGTTAGTGCGGCATCAAAAGCTTTAAATGATTATCCGGATATCGGTGAGGAAACTAGAAAAAGAGTAAAAAATACTGCCAGGAAGTTGGGATATATTCCGAATAAAAGCGCAAAAATGCTTGCTTCCAAAAATACAAAGGATGTTGCCATCTTATTTTCCGGCCTGCTGGAAGGAGAACAGGTGGACGAAATATCTACCAGCATAATGAAAGGTGTAAACAGTTATATAATCAAACATAAAATGAATGCGGCAACTTATGCCATAGATTCAAAAATCCAGGAGGAAAAAAAGCTGGTAGAATTCTGTCATGAATACTCACTTTCCGGAGTACTCCTGTTTGGATTAAGAATTGATGATAAGTATGTGCAGGAGGCCCAAAATTCGACCATACCGTGTGTGGGGGTGGATTATAAAATATCGGGACCCTGTACCACATTTGTAAGTATAGATGATTGTAAAGCATTCGAGGAGATAACGGAGTACGTAATAAGTCAGAATCATAAAAAACTTGTGCTGGTTTTCGGGCGTGTTGAATCCGAGGTCGCAAACGAACGTTACAAGGGATTTTGCCAGGCGTTAAAAAAGCACGATATGAATATTGAAGAGGTACCTGTCATTTATACGGATTTCCAGGAGGTCGAAGCCTGTATAAAAGTCAGAGAATTTATTGACCGGTACGGAAAGGAAAACGGAACGGTTTTTATATGTATGAGTGATATGGTCGCCATGGGTGTTTATCGCGCAGTCAAGCAGAGCGGTTACTCAATTCCGGAGGATTTTTCAGTTACGGGGTTTGACGGGCTGAGCTTTCTGGGATTTGTAGAACCGAGACTCACCACCGTGGATCAAAGATTTTACGAAAAAGGCTATGAAGCCGGCAGGCTTATTGAAAGATTGGTGAATGGTGAAAGAAATCTGGATGAGGTAGTTTTGCGGCATGAGATAGTTTATGGCAATTCTGTGAAGAAACTCTGAGCAACTGTAAAAATAAAAAAGCAGAAACACTGCTTTTTTATATAACGGAAACTAAAACGTTTTCGGTAAAATAAGGAGGAGGTATTTTATATGAAAATGAAGAAGCTGGCAGCATTTGTATTGGGTGCGGCATTGGTATTAAACCTGAGCGCATGCGGCGGTTCCGGAGCCGGCAACCAGGCTGCAGGTCAGGGAGGGGAAAGTCAGGGGGGAAAAGTTATAGAAGTAAATTTCCCGACATTTTTGGCGGGAGAAAATGTCGGAGCGGTATTTTTCCTACCGCAGGTAGAGCGTTTTAATAAAAAATATGAAGGCAAGTACAAAATTAATATTGAGGAAGTGCCCCAGGCAGCCTATGAAGAAAAAATAAAGCAGTTGGCTCAGCAGGACAAACTCCCTGTTATTCTTCATGCGATGACAGATACACAGTGGTTCAAGCAGGTGGCTTTAGCGAACAATATGGCCTATGATCTGACCGGTTTCGCCGACAAGCATGCTGACGTAAAGGCAAACTGGGTACCTGAGTCCATCGATTTTTGCACGGTGGACGGGAAATTAATCTGTAAGCCCATAGCCGTATTAAAACCCGTGGGATTATATTATAATGCCGGCATGTACTCTTCTGACAAAGAAATTAAAGATCAGACAATAGATGAATTTATCAAAGGCCTCGGAAAAAATAAATTGGCTTTCCAGACAGCGGACAACGGCTGGACGACAGGATTACTTCTGACCGCGCTGATCGCAAATAAGGACGGCGGTACCAAGCTGCTTTCGGATGCGGCCGATGATAAATTGTGGGATTACAATAATCCGATCATTATAGAGTCGGTAAAAGAATTAAAGCAATTAATGCAGAATAATGCCTCCTCCAATTCTTTCGGAGCGGCTTATGCAGATGCTGCAAATGCTTTTATGAGCAAGAATGCGTCTATTATCTGCAATGGTTCATGGATGGCATCTGAGTTTGACGAAGGCTCTTCCGATAAGTGGAGCAACGGATTTGACGGGAAGGATGTAAAAGCAACCCTATATCCGGGCAATGTGGCTATTGTAAATCCGAGAGTATATGGTGAGTTCTGGATTTCAAATTCTGCTACTGCCGGAGAAAAAGAACTGGCGGAAGCATTTCTGGCATTCAGAGATTCACAGGAGGAGATTGAAGGCTTGCTTCTGGCAGAGGGCGGATCCGCCCCTCAGATCAAATATTCTGATGACTTCCTGAAAAAACAGAAGGAGTCCAGGATTCTTTATGAACTATCACAGGGTATGGATGATAAAACAACTTACGCTGTTTCTTTATTTGATATTATGCCGGCATCTGTTGCAAACGTGGAATTTGGTAAATTATTGCCCAAATTGATTGATGACACGCTCAGCCCGGAACAATTCTGCAAAGAGCTGACAAAAAAGGCGGAAGAGGCAAAACAGTAAAGCAGTGAAGCAGTAATGATATACGGCTGCTGCAAGAGGATTGCAGCGGCCGCTTTGCGCAAAAGACAGGAGAGGCTGTCGGCAAAGCGGAAATTGTACCTGCGGAGAGGAGCTGGGTTTATGAGAGGTGAGGATAAGGTTAGCAGGCTGGAAAGGAAAAATTATAAATGGATATACCTGTTTCTGGCGCCATCCATGCTGATCTTTTTATTATTTTATCTGCAGCCGATAATTACAGTTTTTGCAACATCATTTACAAAATGGGATGGGTTTAACACTCCTCAGTTTATCGGACTGAAAAATTATATGGATATGTTTTTAAATAATGCTTTCAGGTTTGCCCTGAAAAATTTATTGCTGTGGTCCGTAATAGCGGGAACCCTGCATATGGGATTTGGTGTTTTGGTCGCATTTGTACTGTATCATAAGCCACGCGGATGGAAATTTACCAGGGCCGTTTTTATGATACCCAATGTAATTTCGGCTGCCGCATGGGCAATGATATACAAGTTTATTTTCAACGACAATATGGGGATTCTCAACAATATCATAAGAAAGTTTGATCCGGATTTTAAAGTACAGTGGTTCTATCAATCACCATACGCATTCTGGGCGATAACACTGACATGGTTGTTTTATTCGGTAATTGTAACGCTTATTGTTTTGAATGATCTTATGGCGATACCGGAAGAATTGACGGAGGCGGCAAAGGTGGACGGAGCGACGGGATGGGTGGTTATCAGACATATATATCTGCCTTTATGCAGAAATGCGATCGGTACGGGTATTATTTGTTCCATTACGGCGAGGATCGCAATGTACGAGCAGATTCAACTCACAACTGCAGGTGGCCCCGGGGATGATACTATGAATATTCCGCTTATCCTCGTAAAATCCATTACTGATATGAAATACGGCTATGCAAATGCAAACGGAGTCATTATGTTTATATTGGGACTGGTAATTCTGGCGGTTGTAAACCGCGTATTCCGTATGAATGAAAGTGTGTATTAGGGGGAGCTGATCATGGAAAAGGCAAAGAAGATAACGGTTCGTATTTTTATGTACGCGGTATTGGCTTTTACGGTTGTGGTGTCCATTTTTCCTATAATATGGGTCATAATGTCGGCATTTAAGACAAATTCACAGATTTTAAGCAGTCCGTTTTCGCTTCCCACAAGCATTGGTTTTGACGCCTTTAAGTACTTATTTGAAAAATACAATTTTCTGAGGTACTTCATGAACTCCATGCTGATATCGGTATCTTCCACCGCGGTATCGCTTGTATTTTTTGCGATGGGGGGTTATGTTATTGCCAAATACAGATTTCCGGGGAGGAATATTATCTTTGCGCTGTTTACGATTACATTGCTTGTACCGGGACAAAGCAAGGCGCAGCCAATATTTTCCCTGGTGATGAAGATGGATCTGTATGACAGCATCTGGGGAGTGGCTTTGGTCTATCTTTCAATGGGGCTGGCAATGTCCATGTTTATTTTAAAGTCGACCTTTATGGCGATCCCAAAATCTTTGGATGAGGCGGCAATGCTGGAAGGCGCGGGATTTTTCGCTACATTCTGGAAGATCAATTTTCCGTTGGCCAAAAGCGGACTGGCAACGGCCGGTATTTTAATGTTTTTAAACAATTGGAATGAGTATTTTTACGCGGCGCTGTTAACGTCTTCCGATATGAACAGAACACTTCCGTTAGCTCTTCAGTTTTTTAACGAGGCGTTTTCCTATGACTATACGAAGCTGTTTGCAGCACTTGTTTTAGTGGTTTTGCCTGGGATTATCCTGTATGTGTTTGCACAGGAACAGGTGCAGGCGTCGGTAGCCGCCTCGGGAGTAAAAGGATGATTAAAAATTTGGACCTAAAGAAAGGGTAAGCTATGCAATTGAATTTTGGCACAGTTCCGTTTAGTTATGCAGGATCATACCTGGCTTTTTCATATCCCCAGGATGAAGCTGACGGTTACGAGAAAGACCTGACGCTTCGCATTTTGTATGGAATTTTTACGGATCAGGAAAATTATCCTGTTTTCTTGATGGATGAAGAAGAAAGTAAATTGAGCGGAGATATAGCAGCGACAGAAAATGAATTGATTCTATCAAGAGGAGAAAGGAAACTGTGGGTATGTTTTCAAAGTGAAGACACGGTATATTTAAAGAGCAATTCAAAAGCGGCAATTACAAAACGCCGGTTGTCCGGCGCCGACAGAGTTATGCGGCATGATTACGGCAGCTATGAAATTGCGGGGTACAATGATTCGCTGGTATTTGAAATTATCAGGGGAGAATTCCGCAACGAGACGGACTGGAATAGTGAAGGAGTAGGTTGTACCAATTTAAAAGCGGTTTTTATTCCTGACGATGAGGGCCTTTTCGAATGCCAGATAACTTTGAGCGGACTGAGCTATTGTAAACCTAAGCCGTGCAATTACGAAAAAGCATTGAACGATGTAAAGAACAAATTCATGAATTTTAAGAAGGCTTTCAGGACCGGTGTTCCGGAATACAGTCAGGCTATGGAGGAAGCGGCTTATATCAGCTGGCATTCCATTGTAAATCCCCAAGGGTATGTGAAATATCCGGTAATGCTTATGACAAAAAATAAAATGAACCAGGTATGGAGCTGGGATTATGCCATCAATGCTCTGGCTATGGTCGACAAGGACCAAAAACTTGCGTACGACCAGTTCCTGGCAATGGCGGCCTGTCAGGACAAAACCGGCGCATATGCGGACTGTTTCCAGGCAAGGACTATGGTAAAAGGATTTGTAAAGCCTCCGGTGCAAGGATTTATGCTGCGCAAGATGTTTGCAGTCCAAAAGCCGGAACGGGAAGTAGTGGAAGAACTATACAGGACGGTATCAGCATTTACCGATTGGTGGTTTGTTTACCGGGCGCGGGAGGACGGAATACCGGAATACCATCATGGAAATGACTCGGGTTGGGATAACAGCACGGTTTTTGAGAGGGGATTACCTGTAAAATCTCCGGATTTATGCGCCTGGCTGGTGGATCAGATGGAATTTCTGGCGGATACCGCTGAAGAGCTGGGATATCATGAAGACAGCCGGAAGTGGAGAAAGAGAAGTAATGAACTTCTGGAAATGATGTTGGACTATTTTGTTGTCGATAATCATTTTGTATCATATAAAGAGCCGGAACATGAGATTGTTGCGTGTGATTCGCTTCTTTTGTATATTCCGTTGATTTTGGGCGAGAAACTTCCGGAAAAGCTTAGGAACTCCATGCTGGAGGATTTGCTGGTAAATAAAAGGTTTATAACAAAGTATGGTATTGCCTCGGAACCTCTGGACAGTGCAAAGTTTATTGAGGACGGATATTGGAGAGGTGCGGTATGGCCGCCTACGGCCCTGATTATGACAGAACTGCTGATGAGGAATGGAAAAAAAGAGGAAGCCTTGAAAAATGCGGAAAGCTTCTGCGATATGTGCGCAAAAGCCGGCTTCTATGAGAATTACAGCGCTATTGACGGCCATGGCTTGCGGGATTCCGGCTTTACATGGACGGCAAGTGCGTTTATGATCCTCCTGAGAGATTATATTGAGAAAAATTGAGTGTTTTTTAAACACTTGCGATAAAATTAAATTGTCAAAGAAAAACCAGCTGGTTATGGCTGGTTTTTTGGCGATTCAGGTAAATGCAGCAATGATTTGTCGCTTTAACTATGTGGGGCTTTTTTGGTCGCAGCCATATATTTTGCTGCTTGCTCACAAATCTGGTCGAGAGTCACTGCCGTATTCAATTCATCACGTATATTTAGATAATCTTGCCCGTCATTATTCGGTTGAAATAAACGTATATACCTTATATATCCATCAATTCCATATTCGTCAATTATAGATTTATGGATTTTTTCTATCAATTCTTTATCGCTCAATTCATTAATCTTATCTATCATAATTTTTTTTAATCTCCTTCCCAACAAAATCACAAGGGTTAAATATTTTTATTGGTGCAATTATTTTAGTTAATTTATCAATATTAGCATTTATTGTCCTGATAAATCTATCGTCACAAGTTATAAAATATTCACAATTATTGAATACCGCACATGCTAAATGTAGGGCGTCGTATGTTCCTGCATTTGTTAATTCAATAATTTGTTTTGCCATTTTAATTATTAATATATCAAAACCGATATTGTAGGACCATTTTGAGAAAATCAACTGAACATGCTGTTTATTTTTTAGGTTTGTGTTGTTATTATTCTCATTTTCCAATGCAAATGAGCCGTGTAATTTGAACTTATTACTATCAACAAGTTCAAAAATCTTGTTAATAGCATTTGCTTCCCGTTTTATCCTAAATTGGTTCTGATCATCAAACACTCTATAATAATTATTTAAGTCAAGATATATATTCAAAATATACACTCCTTGTAAATAAATTATACCACATATTATCCTGAAATTAAATTTTTATGGAGATTAATGGCATATAGTTAATAGCATATTTGTATATAACGACAGTTTATAAAAACTGCAATTTTTTGATACTTACTACTGTTTACAATTTCGTAAACTCTTATAAAATTATAGCAAAATGAGGTATATTTGTATCAGCATTGAATTTGATTTTCATATAATGGGAAAAAATGAAACATTTTACTTTGAATGTGGTTTAATTACAAAGAGCAGTAAAGAGATCAAGTTTGCTTAATGCCATGAAAAACCAACCGGCAACACTTGATGAACGATTCTTATCTTGAGGAAAAATTCCGTTTATGCATTTTCTTTGAATATCTGTTGTCTATTATTTCAAATCAATCTGCAAAGTCAATTACTATCGGCTTTCAACCGTAATTGACCTTGATAAAATTTTTTATTAAATGAATAAAATAAAAAAACAACGAAAATATAACTTATAGGTTATAATAATTGATTTTTTTGATTGCAAAAATAACCTATAGGTAATATACTAATAGTGAGGTTAAAGTATGGGGGTACTTGGAAAAGTATATTATCCTGTTCAGTTTTTCAGCAAAAAAATATTTTACCATCCTGAGTTTGAAAATGATTTGCGTGATCTTATTGAAAAGAGTGGCTTTGAGAGAAAATTTAAACCATTATTCAAACAAAGATTGGACTTCCTGGAAGAAAGGATGTCAAAATGCACGGAGAAAAAAGATTGGTTTGAGAAGCTTAAGAAGACAGATGATTTATTTGCAATAAGATTTAATAAACAAAATAAAAATATTAGAATTATTTTTACATTTACAGATAGCTCTGGAGAACAGATAGCAGTACTTCTATGCAATTTTGAAGAAAAGGGTAAGAAAGATTATACTAAAGCTGTAGAACTGGCTGCAAAGCGTAGGATAGAGCTGTTAAGAGGTTTCAGGATTGAGGAGGAAGATAGAGATGGATGAGATTATTTTGAAGAGTGCGTGGAATCTTCTGGATAAGATATCCGACGATAATGATAGAGAAGAATATGGGTTGTACGATATTTATTATTCTATTTCAACAAAAATTTTTGATTATCGTATGGAAAAAGGCTTGTCACAGAAACAACTTGCAGAGATTTTAGGTGTTACTCAAGCAATGATATCAAAACTTGAAAGTGGCGGATACAACCCAACAGTTGAGCAGTTGTGGAAAATATCTAAAAAATTAGGATGGAGTTTAAAAGTGGTCCTTGAGAATAATGAAGCAAATACATCACAGGTATGGGATGATGTGGAGGCTGAAGTAGTTGATAATAGCGATAATCTTTTTAAAAAATTGGAGTTGATGGGCGCATGATTGGTTCAAAAGAAATCCTTTCCGATTTCCAGTTCGCGGGCAATAGGGTCTCCAGCTTTTCAATAGAAACAAAAGACATAGAAACAAAAAGAGCAAAAACCAACATTTCTTTTGATTTTGACTATGACACAAAAGCTTTTGAAGAATCGGAGGAAAGAAATATTGGAGAGCTAGAGTTTGTAGTTTCAGTCAGGGCAAAAATAAAAAATGCAATTCTTTTTAAGATTGACTTGAAAATGGAAGGATTGTTTATGGGTAATGCTGGGAAACTCTCTAAGGAAGGCTTTATGGATATGCTGGAGTTGAATGGGGTTGTTACACTGTCACAGTTAGCCAGAGCATATATATTAAGTGTTACATCATTGTCTGGAATAAATCCTCCGGTGAGACTTCCGATGATTAATGTTGTAGCATTAAGGGATAAAAAGAAAAAAAAGGAAAAGGAATCTCAGGATAGCTAGACCGCTGAACTATTTGCAGAATTTATCGTCAAATAGATTGGATTTGAGAAAAGTCCGTCAGGAGTAAAATGAGTATTTGGAACAGAAATTTTATATAACAAATAGATGGGAATAGCCGGATTGGAGGATACATGCGTAAAAGACGGAACAAGAATAATAAAAAATTCACAATTGTTTTAATATTGCTGCTTGTGGTTTCAGTGGCATTGGGGTATATGGTGGTACGGGAATACGGAGATTTATTATGGCGAAACCCGTCCGGGCAGGCCGGACCGGGCACACAGACCGGCGGCGTTTCAAACGGCAGTGCCGGGGATACAGCCGGAAATACAACTTCCGGGGATGGATCTCAGGGCGGAAATACCGCGGATAACAGCACACAGCCGGGGGAT
>JAEWSZ010000233.1 GCA_023397905.1 Bacillota bacterium
ATGTGGAAGGATCCCGGAGCGCATATGTATATGGATATCGTGGTGGCGCAGCTGACGGATTACTGCGACGCCGGCTCGGCCTGGGATACCTGGAATACGCTGAACACTTACCAATACAACCCCGGAGAATTATCCGGCATCGGGCTCGGCGATTCGGAATGGCCGTCCTATTTCAACTCGGATTACCAGAATCCGAACAGCGGAGCCGTGATCCGCTGGGGAAACGAAGAGAACGGTTCGCTGTTCGGTCAGCCGCTGCGGGATAAAGGCCCCAATGGCCCGGAAAGTCATAACACGTTATATGACTGGGTTATATTCAATTAGCGTATAAATCAGGCAAAATAATGAAGGATAGAATAAATTGCCAGTAAAATAATCTCAACTCACTGTAAAAACAAGCTGGAATAATCTAATACCAAAGATTTATTCCAGCTTTTGCCTTGTGAAAAGAGGTACTATACCGGAGGGAAAACCTGTGTTATTTTTCTTTTGACGTAAGGACGGTCTTTAAGTTATACTATTGATTGATTTAATGGATTTGATCGGACTGACCGAAATGTTTCCTGGAGGTTGAGATATATTTTATGAGCATATTGACTGTTGAAAATGTAAGCCATGGCTTCGGAGCCAGAAAAATTCTGGAGGATGCCTCCTTCAGGCTGTTGAAGGGCGAACATGTAGGGCTTGTGGGTGCTAACGGCGAAGGTAAATCCACATTTTTGAATATTATAACAGGTAAGCTTATGCCTGACGAGGGCAAGGTGGAATGGTGCAACAGAATAACCACTGGATATCTGGACCAGCATACGGTTCTGACGCCTGGAAAGACTATCCGCGAAGCGCTCAGGGAAGCCTTCCAATATATGTTCGACCTGGAAAAGGAAATGCTTGAATTATATGAAAAAATGGGGGAAGCCCCTGAAAGTGAAATAAATGCCATGATGGAGGATGTGGGAGATATCCAGAGCGTCCTGGAACACAATGGTTTTTATATTCTGGATTCAAAAATTGAAGAGGTCGCCAACGGACTCGGGCTGGGGGATATCGGCTTGGAAACCGACGTGGGAAACCTCAGCGGGGGACAGCGTGCGAAGGTGCTGCTCACAAAGCTCTTGCTCCAGAATCCCATGATACTGATCCTGGATGAGCCCACAAATTTTCTGGATGAGAACCACATTGCGTGGCTGAAGAACTTTTTGAAGGAATACGAGAACGCTTTTATTCTTGTCTCCCATGACATCCCGTTTTTAAATGATGTTGTAAATGTCATATATCATGTGGAAAATGCCGTATTGACCAGATATTCCGGCAATTATGACGAATTCCAGAGGATGTACCAGCTTTCCAGGCAGCAGACCCAGCAGGCTTATGAGAAGCAGCAGAAGGAGATTGAAAAGCTGGAGGATTTCATAGCCAGGAACAAGGCAAGGGTAGCTACTACAAATATGGCAAAGAGCAGGCAAAAGAAGCTTGATAAAATGGACATAATAGAGAAAGTAAAGGAAAAGGTAAAGCCGGTGTTCAAATTCCGGGAAGCGAGAGCTCCGGGAAGATATGTTTTCCAGACCAAAGACCTTGTCATCGGTTACGAATCGGCATTGACCAGCTCTTTGAACATAGCGCTGGAGCGGGGGCAAAAGATTGCGGTAAAAGGCGTCAACGGCCTTGGAAAATCAACGCTGCTGAAAACCCTGCTGGGCATTCAAAAGCCTTTTGCGGGGGAAGTGAAGCTGGACGACTACCTGTTTCCGGGTTATTTTGAGCAGGAGTCCGAGAGATATAACAATAATACGGCCCTGGAAGAGGTGTGGAACGACTATCCCGGCATGTCCAATGCCGAAGTCAGGGGCGCGCTGGCCAAATGCGGACTTACCACCGAGCATATCACCAGCCAGATGATGGTGCTGAGCGGAGGCGAAAATGCCAAGGTACGGCTGTGCAAGCTGATGCTGAAGGACGTTAACTGGCTCATACTGGACGAGCCCACAAACCATCTTGATGCGGAGGCTAAAGATGAGCTGAAAAAGGCGTTAAAGGAGTTCAAGGGCACCATACTTCTGGTATGCCACGAACCGGAATTCTATGAGGACTGGGTCACTGAGGTCTGGAATGTGGAAAAATGGACCACAAAAATAGTTTAAAAATAGCGGGACATGCCTCCGGAATTGAATTTTTTATGAAGAGAGGGATGTCCCATTTATTATGTGGTGTACAGCGTATTGCGGGAATATTTGGATTATATGGTCTAACCTATTGCCACAGGGCCTTCTTCACCGGTCCTTATCCTGTAGCATTCTTCGATGGGGAGTACGAATATTTTTCCGTCGCCGATGCTTCCGGTCCTTGCCACATTGACAATTGCCTCAACTGTGGGTTTTACGAATTCATCGTTGACAGATATCTCAAATCTCACTTTATTCAGAAGATTGACTTCTGTTACAGTCCCACGGTAGCTTTCGGTATAACCCATCTGTTGTCCGCAGCCCTTTACATGGCTGACGGTCATTTTGTGGATCTGAGCGTCAAATAAGGCCTGCTTCACATCCTCAAATGCTTCCGGTCTTACTATTGCAATCACCATTTTCATAAATACCGCCTCCTCAAATATAAGATGTGCTTTTATACATATATTATAACTAATTTACCGGATTATAACTATAAATTTTTTAACATGCGCGGGATATATTGCATTACAAGCCGGATATCCACGGCCCGTAAAGCTTATAAAAAAGATGTTATTAAAAACCGGCAATAGTATGTTATAATTTTTATACACGAGACTGGACAAGACGAGGTTAAAATGAAGAGAAAATTGTTAATGGGTAATGAAGCCATAGCGTTCGGGGCTATCAAAGCCGGGGTCAATGTAGTTACCGGATATCCCGGAACTCCTTCCACGGAGGTTTTGGAAACTATAGCTCATAACAATCCCAAAGATGGCAATATATATGTTGAATGGTCGGTAAATGAAAAATCAGCTATGGAAATAGCGGCAGGTGCTGCGTACAGCGGTGCAAGGACTCTGGTGACCATGAAGCAGGTGGGGCTGAATGTGGCCTCGGACCCGCTTATGAGCCTGGCCTATATAGGCGTCAAAGGCGGAATGGTGGTGCTGGTGGCAGATGATCCCGGCCCTTTTTCATCCCAGACAGAGCAGGATACAAGACATTTTGCGAGATATTCCAATCTTCCGGTATTGGATCCGGCCACACCTGAAGAAGCATATGAAATGATACAGTATGCTTTCAAACTTTCTGAAGAGGTAGAGCTTCCGGTATTTTTAAGGCCGACCACAAGGGTATGCCATGCCTGCGGTACCATTGATATGGCCGGAGAGCGTGAGGCACATGTTCCCGATGGCTTTGTAAAAGATCCCAAGTGGGTTATTTTCCCCAGCCTGGCATACAGGAAACACCTTCATATAGAGCAGCTTCAGCACAGCCTGAGCGATATTTTTTCAAAGAGTGAATTTAACAGGGTTTCAGGAAAAGGCAGACTTGGCGTTGCGGCGTCTGGAGTGGCCTATACCTATGTCCTGGAAGCGATTGAAAAATTGCAGTGCCATATAAAGGTATTCAAGGTGGGAACCCCATATCCTTTCCCAAAAGCGCTGGCGGAGGATTTTCTCTCAGGGCTTGAAAAGGTTCTGGTATTTGAAGAGCTGGACCCCGTCGTAGAAGAGGAATTGTCCATGCTGTGCGCCCAAAACCACAGCAATGTAAATATATCCGGAAAGAAATCCGGACATATGCCTTTTGCAGGGGAATATACATTTGAACTGGTTTATGAGGCTTTAGCCGGTTTCGCAGGAAAGCCCGCTGAAAGTCCGGACAGGCCGGCTGTGCCGGAACTTCCTGTAAGACAGCCGGTACTCTGCGCGGGCTGTCCCCACAGAGCTTCCTTCTATGCTGTAAAAACGGCAATGAAAGGCAGGAAAGCCGTATTCACGGGGGATATAGGCTGCTATACCCTTGGAAATGCAAAGCCGCTGGAAATGGTTGATACCTGTCTGTGCATGGGAGCGGGTATAACAGTTGCGCAGGGCATAAAAAGGGCTGAGCCGGATACGGACAATATTGCGTTTATCGGAGACTCGACCTTTTTCCATACGGGTATTCCAGGCATAGTCAACGCCGTCTACAACAATACCGATGTAACTGTTGTGATCCTGGACAACAGCACTACGGCCATGACGGGACATCAGCCCCATCCGGGCATAGGGCGGACCATGATGGGCAGTATTTCGGAAAAGGTGGACATCGGAGGAGTGGTGAAAGCCTGTGGAGTGGAGCACATCGCCGTGGGAAACCCCTTGGAATTTAAAAATTCAGTTGAACTGATAAAAAAGGCGGTGGAGCACAAAGGGCCGTCGGTTGTCATATTTCAAGCCCCATGTATTGCCTTGTTCAAACCTGAAGTTAAATTCGGGGTAAATGAAAATTGTAAAAATTGCAGGAAGTGTATCAAAGAAATCGGATGTCCCGCAATATACGCCGCGGACGGCAGAGTTGAGATCGAACCTTCACTTTGCTATGGCTGCGGTTTGTGTACAAATGTCTGTCCCTTTGACGCCATAGGAGGACTGGAAAATGACTGATTCAAGATTTGACATTTTAATATCCGGTGTGGGAGGACAGGGCACGGTCCTGGCCTCAAGGCTGATCGCCGCCGCCGCAATCAGGCAGGGGAGCTTTGCCAGGACTTCGGAGACCATAGGGATGTCCCAAAGAGGCGGATGTGTGGTAAGCCATGTGAGGATAAACAGCGAAAAAGCCAGCTCCATTATCCCTTTGTCCGGTGCGGATATGCTGATCGCCTTTGAGCTGTCGGAGGCCGCACGCAGCCTGCCGAGGCTGCGAAAAGAGGGCTGCTGTATAGTAAACACCCAGGTAATCAAACCTGTATCGGCTTCGCTGGGCACTTCCAGGTATGATATAGATGAGATTACTGCATTTATAAAAAATAACATCTCGGAAGCCTATTTTATTGACGGGTATGAAATTGCCAGGCAGGCCGGCAATGTAAAAGCGGTTAATGTGGTATTGCTGGGGGCTGCGACGGCAGTGGGGAAAATGCCTTATGGCAGAGAGGCCATGCTTGAGGCGATCGTGGAAAATGTACCGCAGAAATTCAGAGAGCTGAATGAGAAGGCCTTTGAGCTGGGATACGGGTCTGTGGCAAAGCCGTTGGAAAGAACCTGACATAAGAGCTGAATAGAAGAGCCTGGCAGAAAAAAAGGCAGCAATCTCCAGGATTTATTTAATGCCATTAAAATATATATTATATTAATTCGCCGAAATGCGGCTAAAAACTACAAAGGGCTTGGGAGGCTGAAATCTATGAGTGGGAACAAATTGGGAAAGCAGAAGCACATCGCTTTGGTAGCGCATGATAACAGAAAGCAGGACCTTATAAACTGGGTTAAAAGTAAAAGCGGAATTCTCAGCAGGCAATTTTTATGCGGAACGGGAACAACTGCACAGCTTATTACAGAAAATACGGGGCTGCCGGTTAAACGCTATAAAAGCGGACCTCTGGGCGGAGACCAGCAAATAGGCGCCTGTATAGCAAACGGAGAAGTTGATTTTATGATTTTTTTCTGGGATCCGCTTACCTCCCAGCCTCATGATCCGGATGTGAAGGCGCTGCTCAGAATAGCTGTATTGTATGATATTCCGGTGGCGATGAACCAGTCCACCGCTGACTTTATTTTGTCGTCGGAGCTGATGGACAGCGAATACGAGAGAAATATAGTGGATTATTACAGCAGGATCAGAAAAGAGCATTTCGGGGAATATTGAGGCAGAATTCAGGAGCCGGAGGTTTGGAGCCTGCCTCCTGGGCTGGACTTTTGCACGGAGAATTTATATAATAAATCTAAAAAATCAATAGAAAGAAGAGATGAGTCGAGATGAGTGAAGGCCGGTTTGAGCTGTTGCGGAAAATGCTTGTAAACATAAGCAATAACAGTCCGTTTTACATTGAGAAATTTAAAAAAAGCGGTGTTGATATAAATGAGGTTACATCGCTTGATATGATCAAAAAACTCCCCTTTACAACAAAGGAAGAACTTCGGGATGCTTACCCATTGGGGCTGCAGGCAGTACCCGATGAAAAAATAGTCAGAATACACTCCTCCTCGGGTACTACGGGGAAGCCCATAATTATTCCGTATACTGCCGGCGATGTGAGCGACTGGGCGGAAATGATGGCCAGGAGCTTTGAAATAGCCGGAATAACACCGCTGGACAGGATACAGATAACTCCGGGCTACGGTTTGTGGACCGCGGGCATCGGTTTCCAGGCGGGCTGTGAAAGGCTGGGGGCTATGGCGGTGCCCATGGGCCCGGGAAACACCGACAAGCAGCTGCAAATGATGATGGATATAAAATCCACCGTGATAATCGGAACCTCCTCATATGCGCTGGTACTGGCCGAAGAGGTTGAGAAACGGGGACTCCGTCAGGAGATCAATCTGAAAAAAGGCGTAATTGGCTCCGAACGCTGGGGAGAAAAAATGAGGCAGCGTATCAAAAATGAGCTTGGAATAGATATCTATGATATATACGGGCTCACCGAGATATACGGGCCGGGGATTGCAATAGATTGCGGCTGCCACGACGGGATGCATTATTATGACGATTTTCTCTATTTTGAAATAATAGATTCGGTTACGGGAGAGGTGCTTCCGGAAGGGGAAACGGGAGAGCTTGTCATTACAACCCTCAGAAAAGAGGGCGCGCCCCTTCTGAGGTACAGAACCAGAGACCTGACCAGGATAATTCCCGGCAAATGCAAATGCGGTCTTTCCTATCCGCGTATTGACAGGATAATAGGCCGGACCGACGACATGGTCAAGGTAAAGGGAGTTAATATTTACCCGGGCCAGATAGACGAGATTTTAAGAGATGTGGACGGAGTGAGCAGTGAATACCAGATAGTGATAGACCACATAAACGGAAAAGATATTATGACTTTGAAAGCGGAGTACAATTCCGACGGCGATACGGCAAGAGAGGACATTGAATATAATATCGTGGATCTTTTCAAAAAGAGGATAGGGGTCCATATCATTGCAGAGGTAAGCGGCATTGGAAGCCTTCCCAGAAGTGAAAAGAAAAGCAAGAGGATAATTGACTACAGGCAGTGCTGAAAAAGAAGCAGAGCCGGTGCGAAACCATTGATAAACTGGGTTTTGCACCGGCTTTAATAATTTATTATAAATTGAAAATAACCAATGGGAATATACTGTGGAAAGTAATCTTATTGGTTATTTCAGTGTCCCGGGATAAAATGAGTATCTCCGCCCGTTTTATCCCGGGACACTTTACAGTTTGTTCACAATTCAAACACAGGTTTGACATAATGATTTAATACTATTTATAGTGAGTCAATTACCTGAATATGGTTTGATCCGGCAAAGCTGAGCATCTCATTTTAATTTAGATACGAAACCGGCGGAAGGACGCCGGGTTATAGTTGAATCATTATTAAAAACCAGGATTGAAGAGGTGGAATTATGCAGAAAGGCATAAAGCATATTAAGTGGAATAAGAAGAAAATCATAGTGCTTTCAGCGGTGGCTGTGGCGGTGGTTGCAGTTGCCATCGGGATATTTGCCATAACCAGAGGCAATGCCGCCAAAAATGCGGCGGCGTCCGCTCAGAGGACTACACGGGTTGTAAGGGGAAATATTGAAATAAGTCTCTCAGGGTCGGGAACGGTAACTTCAGCTAATACATCCGACCTGATGTCAAATGTCCAGGGAAAAATAACAAAAGCATATTTCAAGGAAGGGGACAAGGTCAAAAAAGGCGATCTGCTTTATGAGATTGACGATACCGACGCCAGGCTGAATATTCAGAAGGTTGAGAACTCCATAAGCCAGGCAGAACTCAGCGTCAACAGCACTCAGAAAAGTTATTCAAATCTGACGGTCAAAGCGCCTTTTGACGGGAAAGTAACAGATATTGCCGCCAAAACAGGTGACAGTTCAAACAACGGAATGACCCTGTTTACCATAACCCAAACATCAAAGCTGACTCTGGCGGTGCCTTTCAGCACAGCCGCCATAAATGATATAAAGGTTGGGCAGAAAGCCCAGGTGCAGGTCCAGGAATTTTACGACACCGTCGAGGGCACAGTTACGGCAATTGACGATTATACATATACATCTTCCGAGGGGGGAACTGTCAGAAATGTGGAAGTTACCGTAAATAATCCGGGAAGGCTCACAGATACAAATACGGCTGTGGTCGCTGTTTCAACGGCCAACGGAAATAAGGAAAGCAGCCAGACCTGCAAATTTGAGTATGCCAGCAAGCAGATAGTAAAGGCCCAGGCAAACGGTACTTTTACATCGGTGAATATCAAGGAAAATCAGTATGTAAAAAAAGGCGACACCCTGGTACAGATAGAAAATGATGACCTCCAGGTAACTTCACAGACCAACGACCTGAAGGTCCAGGACCTTCAGAATCAGCTTGCGGCAGCGCAGAAGCAATTGGAGGACTATAAAATTTATTCGCCCATAGACGGCACCATCACAGGTGACACGGCGGTGGAGGGCGACAGCGTAAAATCAGGAGATGTGCTTATAAACATAAGGGATTTTGACCAGATGCAGTTTACCATTTCCGTAGACGAGCTGGATATTGCCAAAGTCAAGGTGGGACAAAAGGCGTCCATAACAATTGACGCGCTGGAGGAGACCACTGCCAAGCCGCTGAGCGGAGAAGTCATTTACAAGGCAATGGAGGGAGATTCCACCAACGGTGTGGCCACATATGATGTGACCATCAAGATAAACGAAACCGAAAATCTGCTTGCGGGGATGAATGCCAACGCGACAATAATATTGAATGACGCCCAGGATACTCTCATGCTGCCGCTGGAGGCAATATCCAAAGTGGGTGACAGGGTGTTTGTCAGGGTGGCCGGAACGGGAAATTCGTCCGGACAGGGGGGCCAACAATTCGGAGGCAGGAATAATGCTCCCGGAGCGGCAGGCAATTCAGGAGCAGGTAATCAGGGGAATCCGGATTCAAGCGCGACCGCAAATACAAATCAAGGCAATGGAAATAGCAATGGTAATGGCAATAGCGGGGGTAATACTGGCAGCAGCAACAGAACAAACGGAAACGCAGGGGGCTACGGCGGTTACGGAAACGGATACGGCCAGGGCGGAAGACAAGGCAGTTCGGGAGCTTCGTCCGCAAGAAGGCAGATGTCCGCCGCATTTACACAAAATCAGGAATATTACGCCAATACGGAAATGAAAGAGGTTGAGCTTGGAATCAACAATGACGAATATGTGGAAATAAAAAGCGGGTTATCGGAAGGTGATGTGGTTGTACTTCCGCCGCTTGTGACAATTTCAAATTCAGGCAGCGGAACCAATACCCAGGGAGGCTTTGGCCTTGGAGGCGGCTTCGGAGGAGGCTT
>JAEWSZ010000001.1 GCA_023397905.1 Bacillota bacterium
ATAGCACCTATATCGACGCCCACTATATCGGGTGCACAGCCGCTGACGACCACATACAGGTCGCCTGCCAGCACCTTTACGGTATTTTTGATCTGCTCTCTCAGCCTTGACGTGCCTCCGAAAATAATCTGCTTTTCAATTACATTGGTACAGGCTATTGTGAAATTATCTGCAGCAGGGCCGCCGCCGGCACTTGCAATATATTTTTCCTGCACCGCGCAGCCCGCCGTGGAATGAACAATGGGGACAACGCCGCCTATGGCTTTTAAAACGCTTATGGCGCCCTGAAGAAGACAGCCGTTCCTGTTGAATTCTATATATTCCCCCATTATTTCACCTCCTGTTTAATGTACCAGTTTGCATTTTTCCTGAGCCAGCCCTCCTGGTATGCACACGGCTGTGTTTCCCTTCCCAGGGCTTTGGAAAAGCCGTTATACTTAAGGAGTTTATACAGTCTTTCCGCAAAATCAACGCTGCCCTTATACCCAAGTATGTTTAAGTTCCCTGTATTGAAAACCGGGATCCCTCCTGCGGCTATGGAATCAATCGCCGGATCATCTCCTATGTATATGTCCGCACGGGTCTTCTTTAAAATATTTATCTGCTCATAGGGCTGGGCATCTCCTATAAGAAGCATCAATTCCGGATTTTTTCTGTAAAGCTTCTCCATCTGATCAAGCAGAGTGATGTCCAGATATGGGAATTTAATTCCCACAACCACGGCATTCAGATCCTCAAGCAAACTGATCACCGGATTTATATATTCCGGATCATAACTCAAAAATACCCCTGCTTTATCCAGTTTATACTTTTCCAGCTGCTTTCCGGCAAGCCGGCTCTCGTTTTCGATCAAAGTCTTCGCCTGCTTTTCTTTTCCAAGCTGCTTCCCTATTTCAGACAGCCACTTGCCGGTGGCCTTTATGCCTATGGGAGTATTTATTTCTATCTCAGGTATACCGTATATTTCCTTCAGGGCTTTTGCAAAATACTGCCCTTCCCCCTTTTTGACCACCAGATCAAACAACGCGCTCCCCGCCCGCGACAGATCCTTAAGGTCTGCGAATCCGGGAATTATGTTGGCTTCAATGTCCAAAGCGGTCAAGAGCCTGTCTATCTCTTCAAGGCTTTCCCTGTTTTCATTTAAGGTTATTATGTTAATAAAATTTTGTTTTTCCGCCTTGAAGGGCAGCAAATATTTAACGATGGAATGAATTGCGACGTCATATCCTGTGACGCCTACTTTTGATTTAAAGCCGTCGGTATAGACAGGAACCACCGGAACGCCCAACTCATCGGTAAGATCCTGCGCCGCAGAGGCGACATCGTCATTGTTGATGGCTACGACAGCGGTTGTCACAACAAAAATGACTTCCGGATGATTTTCACCGTATATGTTCTTCACGGTCTTTCTCAGCTTTATATCGCTGCCTAAAATGGAATCTTCCTCGTCTATGTTGGTCACAGCCCATTGAGCGGTCAATGAATTGCTGCTGTTATAATGATTCTGAATGATCCCGCAGCCCCTTGGTCCATGTATGATTATTCCCGCATTTTTTATGGTGTTGATAACCTGCAGGGCATACAGGATATCGGAATTTGCATCCTGAGAAAATGTTCTGATGCGCTGTTTCAGATTCCCGTCGTAAAACTCTCTCAGTATAGCCTCCACAGTGCCATAGTATGCTCCTATGGCAGATAATCTCTTTTCCCTGATCACAGGTGCTTTTCCCTTTAAGACCGCCATTGTACCCTCCCGTTATATGTGCAAGCCGCGTATGAAAACAGCTTTAAATCCGTACTGTGCTGCCGTCATATATTTGCATTGAGGTCGCTTACCGCTTCCGCTTCAATTTTCAATATTCTGTCGCCCCAGTTCTTGGCCCAGTCTCTGAGCTCCGTGACGCTTAAAGGATTTGGTACTGCGGCCTCGCCGTCTTCAATGATATATTTTGCCAATGCCCTGTACACATCGGCCTGTTCCGATTCCGGATTTGCTTCTATGACGGTTTTTCCGTGCAATTCGCTCTGCGCCACCACCGAAGAACGCGGGACATACTGGATGACCCTGGTTCCCGTTCTGGAGGCAAAATCGTCTATAAGCGGTTTCGCATATGAGGTCAGCACACTGTTTGCGATAATGCCGCCCAGCTGCGCTCCTCCTGTGGGCGCGTATTTGCTGATTGCCTTAAACAGGTTGTTCGCGGCATATACGGCCATGAAATCCGAAGAGCTGACCACATACACCTTATCGGTTATGCCTTCTCTGATAGGCACGGCAAAGCCGCCGCACACCACATCTCCCAGTACATCGTACAGAACCACGTCGGGCTTGAATTTTTCAAACAGATCCAGCTCCTGCAGAAGTGTAATGGCTGCGTTTATACCTCTTCCGGCACAGCCCACTCCAGGAACGGGCCCTCCCGCCTCAATGCAAAGCACTCCCTTGAATCCCACAACGGAAACATCTTCAATCTTCACATTGCTGCTGTCTCTCAAGCTGTCCAGCACGGTGGGCAGATAATTCCCTCCCCGCAGAGTATTTGTGGAATCGCTTTTAGGATCGCAGCCTATCTGGATAACTCTATAGCCGGCCTCCGCAAGTGCGGCGCTTATATTTGAAGTAGTGGTGGATTTTCCTATGCCGCCCTTCCCGTAAATTGCGATATGTTTAGTCTTCTTACTCATGGTATCCGTCCTTTTAACTGTCAATTAGTTGAATCTGCAGAATTTAAATATATATCAATTCAAATACATATTATTCAGATATATATACTACAGCATAATGTTATATTAATTGTAGTATATATATCTTTTTCTGGACAGTGGAGTATATTTGGATAAATGCTGGACTAAATTTGGATAAATAGGATTGGGAAAAAGAGACCCGGCGCTTCAGTAGATGCTTTTTACGCGCTGGGCTCCGTTATTGATATTTGACAATATCAGCAATAAACTGAAATTATCCTTTAGTTTTTCTAATCAGATATCTGCAATTAACATATGCTATGCCGGTTACAGGTATTTCTTTATGGCCTCCGCCTTGTCGAGCCTTTCCCAGGGAAGATCTATGTCGGTTCTTCCGAAATGTCCATAAGCCGCCGTCTGCCTGTAAATAGGCTTTCTTAAATCAAGTGCTTCAATTATTGCCGCAGGCCTCAGGTCAAATTCACTTCTGATTATCTCAACGATTTTATCATCAGAAAGCTTTCCTGTGCCAAAGGTTTCCACAGTCACCGATACCGGCCTTGCAACTCCTATTGCGTATGCGACCTCTATTTCCAGTCTGTCTGCCACTCCGGCGGCCACAAGGTTCTTTGCCACCCATCTTGCCGCGTATGCCGCCGACCGGTCCACCTTTGTGGGATCTTTTCCCGAAAAAGCTCCGCCCCCATGTCTCCCGACTCCGCCGTATGTGTCAACTATTATTTTTCTCCCGGTTAGTCCGGCGTCCCCCTGTGGCCCGCCGATTACAAACCGTCCCGTGGGATTCACAAAATATTTGGTGTCCCCGTCCAGCAGTTCTGCCGGAATAACCTCATTTATAACGTGTTCGATAATATCCTTGCTGATCTGCTCCAGAGTCACCTCCGGACTGTGCTGGGTTGAGATGACAACCGTATCGACTCTTTTAGCCTTTCCTGATTCATCAAATTCCACAGTGACCTGTGATTTCCCGTCGGGCCTCAGATAAGCCAGGGTACCGTTTTTCCTCACCTCTGCAAGCCTTCTCGTCAGACGGTGGGCATATGAGATCGTAATGGGCAGGTATTCCGGAGTCTCATTGGTGGCGTATCCGAACATCATGCCCTGATCTCCGGCCCCTGTTCCAAAGTCCTGGTTTGAATCCTCAGTTTTGGATTCATAAGCCTTGTCGACCCCCAGAGCTATATCGGCAGACTGTTCGTCAATTGATGTGAGCACCGCAATGGAATCCGCGTCAAAACCATCCGCATTTTTTGTGTAGCCTATTTCCCTGATTGTATTTCTGATTATTTTAGGTATATCAACATATGCTTTGGTTGAAATCTCTCCCACTACAAGCGCCAGCCCTGTGGCCACCGTAGTTTCCGCCGCAACTCTTGAATAAGGGTCCTGTTCTATTAAAGCATCCAGTATCGCGTCCGAGATCTGGTCGCATATTTTATCAGGATGCCCTTCCGTTACTGATTCTGAAGTAAAAAGCCTCGCCATATCAAGTCTCCTTTATGTGTTAATAATACTATTCCGATATGTTTATTCTAGTATGATGAAAAACCATATGCAATGGAGTATATTTTGATAAAGGGTAGACTAAATTTGGATTATGGAATTTTAAACCATTTAAACCTTGTCGGGACGGTTAACTATATTTTTCACCAGAATAGCCAGCTGATGAAGGTTTTCCTTCAGAAGGTAAGCGCAGCATCTGTTTTTCATGGCAAATTTGATGCTTTCAGGCGATACGTCTTCGGAAACTATAATGAAGGGAGTTTTTGGCGACAACTCATTTCTGGCAAACAGGGCCTGAATTGCATTAAAATGAGGCGTTGAATTATCCGACAATATAATGTCGAACTTTTTTTGCTTTAAAGCCTGTCTCATGGCTTCCTCGCTGGAAACGCACCGGCTTTCAACGTCAAAGCCGCCTCTTTTCAGCTCCAACACATTTAAATCTGCAATATACTTAAATTCTTCGATTATTAAAACACAGATTTTCTGCATCAAATTCCCCACTTTCTTTCACAGTAATTATAAGTTGTAATACAATATCTGGCAACAAGACTAAATTTAGTATTTGAATAGTCAATATTTTGTTATTAATTAATTCAAATTGACTTTAACTCCTATTGTGCTAGAATTCTTATAATACATCTAGATTTAGTATGTTTTTAGTGAAAATTATGAATTGACAAAGTTGTTATAAAATTATATATTATGCATATATAATTAGTATGTTATGCTCGGTAATCCATTGTGGCGCCGCATTTTCACAGATAACAGCTTTAATAACCGTTTTGGAGTGATTGCCATTAGCAGTAAAAATGATTCATCTTCCGAAAACTCAAAAAGTATTAACTATGAGGAGATAGCCAGCAAGCTTCAAATTTCAAACAATGAACTCCAGGCTTTCAACTATACAATATCGCATGAGATAAAAGCGCCTGTCCGTGCCATTGACGGTTATGCAAGGATTTTTATTGAAGACTACAAAGCTGCTGTCAACGAAGAAGGCATTGCTCTTATACGCAACATCAGAAGCATTTGCAGCGATACGCTGATCCTGCTTGACAAGCTGCTTGACTACACCAGGTTCACCGACCTGGAACCCATTCTGGAGGCGGTGGACTTAAAGCTGATGATCGAGTCGGTTTTTCAGGAGCTAACTGTGGGCTACTCGGAAAATAATAAGAAAATAATATTGAATGTTGAAGAAAATATCCCTTTCGTTCTGACCGATAAGGTTTTGATCAAGCAGGTTATAACAAATATTATTTCAAATTCTCTGAAATTTACCAGGTATATGGATATCGGAACCATAACCGCCGGCTATATTTTTGAAAACGATGAAAATATATTTTACATAAAAGACAACGGCGTGGGCTTTGATATGAAGTTCTCGGAAAATCTGTTCGGTATATTCCAGAGGATGCATTCGATTGACGATTTCGAAGGCAGCGGAGTGGGACTTACCATTGTAAAAAAGATAGTACAGAAATTCGGAGGCAGAGTCTGGATCACTGGCGAAGTTGGAAAAGGCGCCTGCGTGTACTTCACTCTAGCCCGGGAAAATATACTGAAATAGTCATAAAACCGGCTCTCATGGGCTTTCTGTCCATAACAGCCGGCTTTATGGCTATTATATATATGGGTTGTATATATGGACATATGGATAAAACTTTTTGAATAATTGACTTTACGGATAATTCATTGGAGCGTTGGATTGAGGTGAAACTACAATGTACAAAACACTGCTTGTAGATGACCGGGATATTTTCCTGGTGGAGATGGAACGTCTGAAGGTGTGGGGTGAGGCCACCGGCTTCGAGATTGCAGGCAAAGCCGGCAACGGCAGCCAGGCCATTGATATGCTCAGGAGAGACACTTACGATCTGGTGCTGACAGATATCAGAATGCCCATTCTGGACGGCCTTCAGCTTTTAAGAGAGATCAAAAGGGAAAATCTCTGCTCCTGCGTTGTCCTGATCAGCGAGTACAGCGAATTCAACTATGCAAGGCAGGGAATTGTCCTGGGTGCTTTCGATTACCTTGTAAAGCCCGCCGCCGAAGAAAACATGCTGGAGCTTTTAAAAAGAGCGGGCAACTATTTAAATGACGCCGGCAGCCATGCAATACACTCCGATTTCGAGGCTGACGCCAAATTTGAATGGGCATATCCCTCCGCCGAAGAGAAAAATATTATCAAGTTTTTTAAAAACAAGGACGCTTCGGCAGTTCCGCTGTTCAATGCAACCGTGGAGAACCTGTACCAGGCCTTGCCCGATAACATTATAAAAGCCGACATCATAACCAAGAAACTGTACCACAATGTGATCATCGCCGTCTATGAAGAATTTCTCTGGCTTGCACGGTACATAAGCATGAATTATTTTGAGGAAGTTGACTATATCCATGACGGAAATACCAATACCTTCAAGGAATTCTACTGCAGAAAGATAAATTACCTGCTCCGTTTCATAAATAAATTTCAGCCCGACACCCAGGACGAAAATATCAGGAATATCTGCTTATACATTCTTAACAACCCTGAAGAAGACCTGAAGCTGAAAGTAATAGCCGAAAAGTTTTTTATCAACAATACATATTTAAGCAACTCATTTTATTTGAAAACCGGAATACACTTCAACAATTATGTTACCATGGTCAAAATGGCCCGTGCGGAATACCTTTTTAAAAGTACGGGCTTAAAAACCTACGAAGTGGGCTTTCAGATAGGTTACCGGGATTTGAACTACTTTATGAAGCAATTTAAAAAAATTTACGGGCAGAGCCCCTCGGAATACCGCAGTACCGAATATTCGGACTATCAGATCTAGCGGGCCGGACAGCAAATAATTAACAGGATTTGTATTGTATAGCACACCCTCATATGCTATTATAAAATAATGCAAATCCATAATAGTATTTGGAGGTCCCATGTCAGTTAAAAATTCAATGAAGGCTTTGTTAAGTAAAAGAGTATTAATATATATAATAACCATAGTAATATCAATCATACTATTGATATCCGGCAACAAAATCACAACGAAAAATCTGAACATATTCAGCGGCACCGAGGGCGTAACGGCTGAAAAAGCACAGGTTGTCAAGGTTATAAGCTCTAAAACCGTAGACTATGATCTGGGTGGTGAAACTCCTGAAAAAGGCAAGGACATCACCTTCACAGCCAAAATACTTTCCGGAACGCAAAAAGGCGAAGTAGTAACGGCTCTGGAGACAATTGATCCGTTCACAGGCGTCGCTTTAAAAGAGGTGGAAGCCGGCGACAAGGTAGTTCTGTACGAGCTGGACAATGACAACTCCGGAAGCGAATACGTACTGGGTGAGTATTTAAGAACCGACGCCCTCCTGATCCTGGGAATTGTCTTTCTCGTATTTCTCGTAATATTCGGCCGGTATAAGGGCTTTAACACCATAGTTTCCCTGGCCTTTACCTTTGTTGCCATATTCGCGGTATTTGTCCCCGCCGTACTGCAGGGTTACAATATCTATTTCTGGTCTATAATAACCTGCGTATTCATTATCGCAATGTCCTTTTTAATAATATACGGAGCCAATAAAAAAAGCCTTTCCGCCGGCATAGGCTGTCTGGTGGGAATACTTGTGTCGGGCTGCCTCACCCTGGTAATGGACAAGGTATTAAAGCTCACGGGACTGGTAAGCGAAGAATCCCTGTATGTAATGCGCGTAAACCAGACGCATCCCATTGATCTGAAGGCCATTATATTTGCTGCCATCCTCATCGGAGCCATCGGCGCAATCATGGATGTATCCATGTCCATAGCCGCTGCTCTGGCGGAATTCAAAGAAAAACTCGAATACACACCTTTCACCCTGCTGGTCAAATCCGGAATATCCATTGGAAGGGATATTATGGGAACAATGGCCAACACGCTGATCCTCGCATACATAGGCAGCTCCCTTTCCGTGGTTTTGCTGCTGGTTTCATACAATAGCTCCCTCCTGGAGCTGCTGAACAAGGAAATGATCGTGGTGGAAATCCTCCAGGCCCTGGTCGGCAGTATCGGCATACTGGTCACCATACCCATAACCTCATTTGTCTGTGCCTATCTGTTTTCAGAGAGGATAACCCCTGCCGGCAAAAGGTATGACGAACCTGATCCGGATATTTTGGACAACTATTCGGAGGAGTATACCGACGGTTGGAAATAATGCTCAATTGACGGTTATGCCGTCCACTCCGGCCTTTATAAAGTCTATGAGCTCCTCTGGCTTTACCTCAACCTGAAAGCCTATTTTCCCCCCGCTGAATATAATGGTTTCAATATTCCGGCAGGAGCTGTCGATAACCGTCCTGTAGTCCTTCTTCATCCCTATGGGAGAGCAGCCGCCTCTTATATACCCTGTCACTTTATTTATTTCATCCACCCTTATCATCTCGATGGACTTCTCGCCCACAGACCTGGCTGCAGCCTTGAGATCCAGCTCCTTTTCCACAGGTATTACAAAAATAAAAAAATTCCCGCCGGCACCTCTTGTGACCAGGGTCTTGTACACCCTCTCCACGGGCCTGCCTATTTTCTGCGCCACCGATACCCCGTCTATGGCGCCGTCCTTATTTTCATAAGAATATGTATTGTATTTAATACCCGCACTGTCTAAAATCCTCATGACATTTGTCTTTTGCACTGCCATAAATACTCCTTTCACATGCGGAGAATATCCAGGCTCACACCGGCTGCCTGCTTCGCATTATTCCAGCCCGTCCTTTGGAAACCTGAAATGCGCTACAATACGCCCGCTTTTGCTCCACTTCAGAAGCAGATTTTCCTCCATGGGTACGGTACTGGAATTGTGTATTATATACGGGACTCCGTCCTTCCTTCTCAGGTCGGAAACAACCGCAATATGGTCCGACTTCCTTAAGACAACTATATCACCGGCCTGCCATTGATACAAGTTTTTCCTGTCATATGGCCGTATCTCTGTCGTCAGGCTTACCGCATATTTTTCAAAAAAAACGATCTGGTTTTTAACCCGTCTGAAATCTATATTCGGATCTATGACCTTGACCCCTTCGGCATAATCAGGCGTATTTTCCCGGATATCCTCATCCATGTTTGCTTTTAAATCATATCCTGCGTTTTTCAGAGCCCGCCAGATAACATCCGTGCATACGCCCTCATCCTCAGGAGGATAGCCTTCCTCATAATATGCGCTTCTGTATTTTGTCCTGTTTTGGATCTCCATTCTGGCTCCCTGGACGATGTCGTCCATATCTGAAATCCCGTCCCTGTCTATATCTCCGGTACATACTGCCTTCTCTATGGTGATCTCACCCTTTAAAAAGAAAAAAGCGTCCTGGAAAACCAAATAATTATAACACAGCAGTGTTATGAATCCTGCTGCCAATACAGCCGATGCCAAAATAACAAGCCTTTTTTTCATATAAACACTCCTGAGTATGCATTATCCTCCGCTGTTTCTTTATGGAGCGCTTATATACAGTTTTTGTATAAACGCTCAGCCTTTCTTTAAACCGTATATATCCTGTTCCAGACATATTCTGGCCCGTTCTGCCGTCTTTGGGTCCGATCTGAGGGAATCTTCCATAAACCCCGGATGCTCTTTCAAAAATATCTTCATGGTTTCTGTGGGGTCTTCCAGGTAATTCATAAGCATGGAATGCTGTTTATCCGTTATGTGGCCTTCCTTTAACGCGCTGTCAAACAAAAACTTGCCCACATCCATAAGCGCATGGGATTCAACTCCAGCGCCGTTCAGCTTTTCAGCTCCGCCCTGAAGCCTGTCTATGACCACAAGACTGTATTTCAAATTACCGTTCAGCGCCTGGATGGCAGGTATCCATGCCCTTATATAGCTGGATGCCTCCGTAATGATATCCGCAATGTGCAGCACATTTGCATTTTTAAGGTCCTTAATTTCCCTGGAAACACCGCCCTTGTATAAAACCGCGGATAAATCCTTGAAAATCGTAATGTGCTGTATTTTAAGAATATCCGCAATAATCAGTGAAAAGAACCAGTCCCGTCTCTCTCCCCCCGAAATATAACCTATATTTTTTAAATCGAAATTACTTTTAATATACTCACACATTGAGGTAATTAGACCTCTGTATATCTCGTCCGACTCAAAATTTTTCCGGGCCAGCTCCAGAATCATTTCCGAGCATTCCGACCTGTTTTCCTTGCACACATCAATGACTTTCAGGAGGCTGTCTGCCTTGTCTTCGCTCCCATATAAAAAGTGTGTGTTTATATAGTAAGGCCCTATTTTTGAAGAGGTATACCAGAAAGGTTTATTTTCCGGACATACTCTCACGGCGTTGGTCTTAAAAAGCCAGTTTACAAGCTTATTTTTATCCATTTGCATCTCCTGCCATCCATTTTTTATTTTGTTTAACTATTTTGGTCTGCGGGTTTGACTTATTATTTTAACCTACTCTTTGTTTCTGTTCCAATTTTCCTTTAATTTATTCTGCTTTCTTTTCTCTTCCATGAAGTTCTGCCACCACTCCTGATTCTGTATGGTGCTCAATTCGAATTCAAGATGTTCCGAATCGCCCTCCATCATGACTTCAAATTCATCTTTGGCATCGTCGTAATCCACAACGGTAACCGAAGTATTGTCATGCCAGTATATATTCTTGATATATTCCAGCTTCTCTCCGTAGAACCTGCACAGCATTGTGCGTATAGCCGCGCCGTGGGTGACAATACAGATATTTTTGCCCTTGTTCCGGCTTATTATGTTTCCGACCTCGTTGATAAGCCTGTCGTAAAACTCAGCCACGCTTTCCCCATTAGGCATTTGATGAAGATGGGGTTCATTTTCCCAGGTGTAGTTTTCCTTTGGGTACAGTGCCGGAAGCTGGTCAAAAGGTTTGTTCTCCCAGTCGCCTCCGTTTATTTCCCTCATTTTATCCGTCCTGATCACAGGCAGCTGTTTAATATCGGCAATATATTGGGCCGTCTGAAGCGTCCGGGTCAGGCTGCTTGAATATAATATATCTATTGGAAAGTGCTCAAGTCTTTCGGCCACCTGCTGTGCCTGTTTGTGCCCCTTTTCGGTAATACAGCTGTCATACCAGCCGTGAAACCGCCTGTTTGCGTTGCCTTCTGCTTCTGCATGCCGTACAAATATCAGTCTGGTTTTCATTGGAACCTCCGTTTTAGAAGTTAGAAATTAGATGTTGAAAGTTAGAAATTTGAAGTTAGATATCAGTAAATTAAATGTCAGGAATAAACCCCTAATTCAATTTACTGTTTTCTAACCTATACAATGCATAATATCTGTAATAATTATATCAAATAATTATGAATATGTTATTAATTTCTATCTTTTGTATTGTTAATTTAAACCGGCAAGGGCAGGTTTAAATTTATTCTGACTTCCGGCTTCTAAATTTAGAATTCCTAATTATGACTACTGATTCAGCTCCAATTTTCCAATAATGTCTGTAATATTACCGATACCATGCCTTTTCATATATTTTTCTATTCCGGAAAGTATTTCTGCCGGAACCGCCGGATCAGTAAAATTGGCCGTACCCACCATAACCGCCGCCGCTCCCGCCAGCAGGAACTCGATGGCGTCGTCGCCGGATGAAATACCGCCCATGCCAATAACGGGGATCTTGACCGCATGGGCCGCTTCATACACCATTCTCAATGCCACAGGCTTCACGGCAGGGCCCGACAGGCCTCCGAAATTATTGGCAAGTATGGGTTTTCTGCTGTGAATATCCACCGCCATTCCCAAAAGGGTATTGATGAGTGATATGGCGTCCGCTCCCGCCGCTTCGGCAGCCTGGGCTATGGATCTTATGTCGGACACGTTTGGCGTCAGCTTTACCAGCAACGGCTGCCGGCAATATTTTTTCACTTCCGACGTTATCTCCGCTATCCCCTCCGGCGTTGTTCCGAAAGCAAGGCAGCCTGCCTTTACATTCGGGCAGGAGACGTTGAGCTCAATGGCGTCTATTCCTGAGTCTCCCAGTATTTCAGCCATCTCGCAGTACTCCTCTACCGTATTTCCCGCAATATTTGCTATGATCTTGGTGGAAAATTTCTTAAGAAAGGGCAAATCGTGTTTTATGAAGGCCTCTACCCCCGGATTCTGCAAACCCACGCTGTTTAAAATACCCGCCGGAGTTTCAGCTATCCTCGGAGGAGGATTGCCCTTGCGCTCTTTCAGAGTCAGGCCCTTAACCGATATTCCTCCCAGCAGGTTCAAATCCATATACTCGCCGTACTCCCTGCCAAATCCGTAAGTACCCGACGCCATTATAACGGGATTGCCGAAATCTATACCTGCAATATTTACGCTTAAATCCATACTAATATCTCCTAATAATAAACTTGGGAAGTGCCTCAATGCTTGCACCGCATTGCCTTACGCTAGTCCCAGCAGACCTCTGTGCTCCAGAACACCGGGCCGTCCTTGCAGACGTGGCTGAAGCCCCAGTCATCCTCCCCCTTTTTGGTTTTGCAGGCGCAGACCAGACAGGCTCCTATGCCGCAGGCCATCCTCTGTTCCATCGATACCTGGCAGGGGATATGGTTTTTTTCAGCTATAGCCGCCACTTTTTGCATCATGACCGCAGGGCCGCAGGTATAAATCATATCAGGCTTTTGCTCCTGTATGTGCTGCTCCAGCAGGCCGGTGACAAAAGCCTTCTTGCCGTATGAGCCGTCGTCAGTGGCTATCTCCGTCTTTGTGGCCGCGGCCCTGAAACGGTTTTCCAGCACCACGGCGGTTTTCGTCCTGAACCCCAGCAGGGCGGTCTTCTGTTCCGCAGCACTGCTTTTCAGCAGGTACAGCAACGGGAATGTACCTATTCCACCGCCCACCGCAACAATATTTTTATACCTGCCACCTGTTTCAAAGGGCTTTCCCAGAGGGGCCATCATATCGACTTCGCCGGAGCACATGCAGGCCAGCTTTTCAGTGCCTCTGCCCTTTGCCTGAAAAACTATGTCAAAGGTATTATTGGATCTGTCAATGTCGCAGATGCTGATAGGCCTTCTGAGCAATACCTCCTGACCGCCGCACTTAACATTGACAAACTGCCCGGGACTGGCATTTTGCGCCACATATTCCGATCTGATGGTCATCTGGTATACGTCGTCGCTGAGCTTCTGCAAATCCGTGATTTGTTCTTTCAGTACTTTTTTCATTGTAAACTCCATTTTCAGTAGCCAGCACCATTGCACTGGCCTGTATAATTTAATGATTTTTACTGTATACTTCTATGCTCCAAAACTTTTGATTCTCTCGCTCCTGATTTCTGACTACTGAATTCTGCCTTTAAGGTTTTATTCTGACTACTGCACTTCTACTCAAATATTCCCAAATTCAGCACTTCCAGCTCACCCTCGGTTTTGCCCAGCTTCAAGCACCTGATTATGGCCATGGCGGTATCCAGGGAGGTGAGGCACGGAATTGACATTTCCACTGCCTTTCTCCTTATTTTGAAGCCGTCACGGTCAGGCTTTCTGCCCTTAGTGGGGGTGTTGATAATCATACCCAGCCTTCCGGACTGTATGAGATCAAGTATGTTGGGAGAACCCTCGTCCAGCTTTTTGACCGCATTTGTGGCAATGCCGTTATGGTTCAGCATATGTGCGGTTTTACCGGTGGCATAGAGAGTGAAGCCCAGCTTTTCAAACTCCTCCGCAATGTTCACCAGCTCCGGTTTATCCGTATCCCTCACAGTCATCAGTATGCCGTCCCCTTTTTGAGGAAGGCGTATTCCCGAAGCTGTTATGCCCTTGTAAAGAGCTTCAGGAAAATTGTCCGAAATCCCAAGGACCTCTCCGGTGGACTTCATTTCAGGGCCCAGGCTGGTGTCCACATCATGGAGCTTTTCAAAGGAAAAAACGGGAACCTTGACCGAAACATATTTGGGCTCTTTGTAAAGGCCGGTGCCGAATTTGAAGTCGCCGAGCCTTTTGCCCATCATCACCTTTGTGGCCAGGTTTACCATGGGAATTCCCGTGACCTTGCTGATATACGGAACTGTACGGCTGGACCTGGGGTTTACCTCTATTACATACACCTCGTTGTTATAGACCACATACTGTATGTTTACCAGACCTACTACGGTCAGTGCCTTTGCAAGCCTTTCTGTATAGTCCACGATAACAGCCTTTATTTTGTCGCTGACGGTCTGAGTGGGGTAGACCGAAATACTGTCGCCAGAGTGCACGCCGGCCCTTTCCAGATGTTCCATTATGCCCGGGATGAGAATATTCTCCCCGTCGCAGATGGCGTCCACCTCTATTTCCTTGCCCATCATATATTTATCAACGAGTATTGGGTGCTCCTGGACGGTTCTGTTTATGATCTCCATGAATTCTTCAATATCCCTGTCGTTGTACGCTATTTCCATGCCCTGGCCTCCCAGTACATAGGACGGCCTCACAAGCACGGGATATCCCAGCTCGTTGGCAGCAGCCAATGCTTCCTGCAGCGTAAATATGGTTTTGCCCTTTGGCCTTGGTATCCCGGTCATTTCAAGGATCTCGTCGAATTTCTCCCTGTCCTCGGCGGCATCCACATTTTTGGGCTCTGTGCCGAATATTTTTACACCCATTTCATCCAGAAACCTGGTCAGCTTTATAGCGGTCTGCCCTCCGAACTGTACAATGGCTCCTTTGGGATTTTCGGCCTCAATGATATTTTCCACGTCTTCCGGAGTGAGAGGTTCAAAATACAGCTTATCCGCCGTATCAAAATCCGTGCTCACAGTCTCGGGATTGTTGTTCGCTATAATGGTCTCATAGCCCAGCTCCTTAAGGGCCCATACAGAGTGCACCGAGCAGTAGTCAAACTCTATTCCCTGGCCTATTCTTATGGGTCCGGAGCCCAGGACCAGAATTTTTTCCCTTTCCGACTGCTTTACTTCCGAAAAGTCGTCATAGGTTGAATAGTAGTACGGAGTTGCCGCTTCAAACTCTGCGGCACAGGTGTCCACCATTTTGTAGGCCGCCTTGATCCCATACTCTCTTCTGAGGCCGGTGACCTGCTGCTTTGTAGTTTTTGTGAGCTTTGCAACTATTCCGTCCGTAAAGCCCATCTTCTTTGCCCGTTTCAGTATATCCCGGCTCAGTTCCTCCCCTGCCACGGATTTCAGCTTTTCTTCCATGAGCACCAGCTCTTTGATTTTGCACAGGAAGAAGTAATCTATTTTTGTTATTTCATGAATCTCTTCAAGAGTTACGGAACGCCGGATTGCTTCGGCGATCACAAAAAGCCTCTCGTCATTTATATCCGAAAGCTTTTTCACAAGCTCGTTTCCGTCCAGCTTTTTATAAATATCCTGCTCCAGTGTGAAAATACCCAGCTCAAGAGAGCGGATCGCCTTCATCAAAGCCGCTTCAAAGGAGCTGCTTATTGACATGACCTCCCCTGTGGCCTTCATCTGGGTGCCCAGGGTCCTCTTTGCCTTTACAAATTTATCGAAAGGCCATTTTGGTATTTTGACGACCACATAGTCCAGTGTGGGCTCAAAACATGCGTATGTCTTTCCCGTGACGGCATTTTTTATTTCGTCGAGGCCGTAGCCTATGGCTATTTTTGAAGCCACCTTTGCAATAGGATAGCCTGTGGCCTTTGAGGCCAGAGCCGAAGACCTGCTCACCCTGGGGTTCACCTCTATTACCGCATATTCAAAGCTGGTAGGGTGCAGGGCATACTGCACATTGCAGCCTCCCTGTATGCCAAGGGCGGATATTATTTTCAGCGCGGAGGTCCTGAGCATCTGATATTCCTTGTCTGCCAGGGTCTGGGACGGCGCCACGACAATGCTGTCGCCCGTATGTACACCCACAGGGTCGATATTCTCCATGTTGCACACGGTTATGACATTGCCCTTGCTATCCCTCATCACCTCATACTCGATTTCCTTCCAGCCCGCAATGCACTTTTCAATGAGAACCTGATGAACACGGCTGAGCCTGAGCCCGTTGCCTCCGATTTCCCTTAATTCGCCTTCATCGTTTACGATTCCGCCTCCGGTGCCTCCCAGAGTATAGGCAGGCCTGACAATAACGGGATACTCTATCTCCTTCGCGAAGGCCACCGCATCCTCAATGGTGGTCACCACCTTGCTGGCAATGCAGGGTTCCCCGATACGCTCCATGGTGTCCTTGAAATCCTGTCTGTCCTCTGCCATCTTTATAGCTTCGGTGGCAGTTCCCAACAGCTTGACTCCCTGCTCCTCCAAAAAGCCCGACTCTGCAAGCTCCATAGCCAGATTCAGTCCCGTCTGTCCTCCCAGAGTGGGCAGAATACTGTCCGGTTTCTCATTTCTTATTATGTTTTTGACCACTTCTGCCTTGAGCGGCTCTATATATACCTTGTCTGCTATGTTTGTATCCGTCATTATGGTCGCGGGATTGCTGTTGACCAGAACAACTTCTATCCCCTCTTCTTTTAATGCCTGGCATGCCTGTGTTCCGGCGTAGTCAAATTCCGCGGCCTGTCCGATTATGATGGGGCCCGAACCTATAACAAGTACTTTGTGTATGTCGTTGCGTCTAGGCATAATATCCTCCTTATTTTATAAACCCCTTGCGGATTTTGTTAGAGTGCCGGTACACCGGCGCTTTGCAAAGAGCTATACTTTAACATGCGTTAACCTTTTTTTGTGTTTCAATCATTTTAATAAACTCATCAAATAGATACGCCGTATCACCCGGTCCCGGCGAAGCCTCCGGATGGAACTGCACCGTAAACAGGGGGGCATTTTTGTATTTGATGCCCTCTATTGTTCCGTCATTCATATTTATATGGCTTATACTCATGGTTTCTCTGTTAAGGGATTTTTCAACTATGGTATATCCGTGATTCTGAGAGGTGATGTAGGTCATATCCTTTTCAAGGTCTTTGACAGGATGGTTGCAGCCTCTGTGGCCGTATTTCAGTTTTTCCGTATCGGCTCCGTTGGCCAGCGCCGTCAGCTGATGTCCGAGTCATATGCCGAATATGGGTTTCTTTCCTATTAATTGCTTTATGGTTTCTATCTGGAACCTGCAGTCCTTTGGATCACCCGGGCCATTTGACAGCATTATGCCGTCCGGCTTTATGTTCAGCACTTCTTCCGCAGTGGCTGTACATGGGAAAACATAAACCTCGCAGTTTCTTTTTTGAAGGGACCTGACGATATTTCTTTTCAGTCCGTAATCCAGAAGTGCGACCCTGTAACCATCTCCGTCGTAATGTTTTATTTCCGGAGTGGTGACCTGCTCAACGGGATTTAAAATGGTATAATCTCTGACTTCACTGAGCTTTTCCTGAATTTCCTCCAGGGTCTCGCCTGTGATTATGGCGCCCTTCATGGTGCCCTTTTCTCTCAGGATTATTGTCAGAGCCCTGGTATCTATCCCTTCAAGGCCTATTATGTCATTGCGTTTCAGATACTCGTTCAGGGTTTCTATTGACCGCCAGTTGCTGGGAGTCTTGCAGAGCTCTCTCACAATGAACCCTTTTACCTGAGGCTTGAAAGATTCGATATCGTCAATATTTACGCCGTAATTCCCTATTAGAGGATAAGTCATACAAACTATCTGCCCGCAATAGGATGGGTCGGTCAATACCTCCTGGTATCCGGTCATACCGGTATTAAAGACAACCTCCCCCAGAACCTTGCCCTCCATTCCGAAGCTGTTCCCCTCAAAAACCGTTCCGTCTTCCAACAGCAAAAATGCCTTCATCTTTTAACCTCCATGCGTGCTGCACACGCAAATTTATAGTAATAAAAACGCTTGCGTTTCAAAGTCTCATATTTCATCAAGTGCGGTTTTGAGGTCGTCTTTCATCCTTATCACTTCAGCCCTTGCCGCCTCGGCAAACTGGTCTTCCTTGTACCGGTTCTTCCAGGTATCGGACATATAGGCGCACATTACGCTTCTTGAAGCGTTGACTATGGCGCCCAGGCCGTCCTTGTTAAATGAGTTGGCGCAGTCCCTGGCAGTTCCTCCCTGGGCTCCGTAGCCCGGCACCAGTATATAGGAATTCTTCATAATAGCCCGAAGCAGCTTGGCCTGGTTCGGGTAGGTAGCTCCCACCACAGCGCCCACACTGCTGTAGCCGTATTTGCCCATGACATTCTTGCCCCAGTCGTGCACATATTCGGCCACTATCTCGTAAATACTTTTACAGTCCTGTGTGACCAGATCCTGAAGCTGTCCCGAGGACTTGTTTGAAGTCTTTACAAGAATGAATATTCCCTTTTCATGATTTATGCAATCGTCTATAAAAGGCTTTATACCGTCAACCCCAAGGTATGGATTAATGGTCAGGGCGTCCGCGTCAAATGCTTTCTGAGTGATTTCCCCATCTACGGGCGTAGCGCCTAAAAACGCCTTTGAGTAAGCCTCCGCAGTGGTTCCTATATCATTTCTCTTGCCGTCCGCTATGACAATGAGCCCTTTGCTTTTTGCATACCTGCAGGTATCCTCAAAAGCTTCAATACCATTCACTCCATACATTTCATAATAGGCCAGCTGGGGTTTTACGGCCGGAACCTGGTCATATATGGCGTCAATCAGCATTCTGTTGAATTGTTTTATTGCCTCGGAGGCCCCTTTCAAATTGATGCCGAATTCTTTAAAAGCCTTGTCCTTAATGAAGGAGGGCACATATTCAATTTTAGGATCCAATCCTACAACCGTTGGATTATTTTTTTCCCTGATACTCTCAATAAGCCTGTCTATAAACATAATACCTCCTCTATACGCTTAAACCGCGTATGATTTATAATACCTGCTATATGATCTCGCCGGCCCTTACTATGGGATTTCCTCCGACTATGGTATACTGGGGCTGCCCATAAAGCCTGAGCCCGTTAAACGGCGAGTTTCTGCCTTTGGATTCAAATTTATTTACATCCACCGTGTACTGCTCATCGATGTCAAATATGAGAATATCCGCACTAAAGCCCACATCTATGGCTCCTTTGTTCAGGCCCAACATTTTTGAGGGATTGAAGCACATTTTTGCCACCAGCTCCCGCAGTGTAAGGTGACCCGGTTTTACCAGATATGTCACCGCCAGCGGAAATGCCGTTTCAAAGCCCACTATGCCGTTTAAGGCCAGCTTGAATTCCACATTTTTCTCGTCGGCATGATGAGGCGCATGGTCGGTGGCTATCATGTCTATGGTGCCGTCCTTCAGTCCCTGTATCACAGCCTCCACATCCTTCTGCGTCCTTAATGGAGGATTCATTTTTGCATTTGTGTTAAAGCCCTCGCAGGCCTGATCTGTGAGCGTAAAGTAATGCGGGCAGGTTTCGGCCGTCACCCTGACGCCTCTTCTCTTTGCGTTTCTCACAAGGTCCACGCCCAATTCGGTGCTGACATGGGCTATGTGAACGGAGGCTTTGGTGTATTCTGCCAGAATCACATCTCTCGCTATCATGACCTCTTCTGCAGGAGCCGGATTCCCTTTCAGACCCAGGACGGAGGAGTAATAGCCCTCATTCATAAGGCCTTCGTCAACCAGGTCCAGATC
>JAEWSZ010000042.1 GCA_023397905.1 Bacillota bacterium
CCTGTACCAGCATGCACAGCAGAAACCGCAGAGCAGGAATTTTAATAGGCCAGGGGAAATCTGTCCAGGAGGCCCTGGATGAGGTCAACATGGTAGTTGAAGGCGTAGCGACCACGAAGCCCGCATATGAGCTGGCTAAAAAGCTGGGGGTGTCAATGCCCATAACCAGCCAGGCCTACAGCATCTTATTCGAAGGCAAGGACCCCAGATCGGCAGTTGGCGATCTCATGACCAGGGATAAAAAGACGGAGATGTGAGTGGTATTCAGAAATCAGAAGTCAGGATTCAGAATAAAAGCGGAAAAGCAGTAGTTTAGCAGTATAGAAGTATGTAAGTATGGTATAATGAAAGATCCTGGATTGAAGATTTTTATACAGGATCTTTTTGTTTTATAATGCCGGGGCGGCGGTTCCCGGCAATATCAATATACTCCTTTAATAAATATCAGAGCTCCTTTTTCAAATAGACCATGTCAATGAGTTGAGTTCCATTTTCATAAATTGGGTGGTCGTAGTTGTCTATAAAAAAGTTTTTGATCCTGTGGGATACTGAAAAGCCGCAATGTTCATAAAAAGGAATCGTTAAGGGACTGTCTCCAGTACCCACAATCATTGTTCTGCACTTGTCCTTGTAATGCTCAAATATATATTTTACCAGCTTGCTTCCATAGCCCTGCCCCTGGTATTTTTCATATGTGGCCAGGCTTTTCAGCTCAAATATATCCTCGCCTTCCCGGGTTACGACGCAAATACTTTTCAAATCACCGTCATAGAGAGCGAACATGTCACCGCGTTCCAGATATTTATCAATCATGCTTTCCTGCTCATCCGCCAGAAGCAGCAGATCCAGAAAGTTCTTTTTACCCTCAGTAATTCTTTTGATTTCCATGTCGTTTCCTCCTGTTGTCTGTGCTTACGTCCATGGGCTACAGGGACGTATTTAAAAAATATGATTACATTGTACCACATTTTTACAGGCGGAAATATGACCTGTATTTTAATATGTTATCCTGAGCCGTCTGAATTCTAAAAAAATATATTTTTTGTAATAATAACTTTTTTCGGACATATATTTAATATTGAAAAAGACAATATACATAGTCCTTATTGGGCATGTAGCAATACAGGGGAGGGTTCTAAGCGTGGAAAAATTCAATATATACCAGCAAATAGCTGAAAGAACTCAGGGGGATATTTACATAGGTATAGTGGGACCTGTAAGAACCGGAAAATCAACATTTATCAAGAAGTTCATGGATCTTTTGTTTATTCCGAATATAGAGAACACATACCAAAAGGAAAGGGCAATAGATGAGCATCCACAAAGAGCGTCCGGAAGAACCATAATGACCACCGAACCTAAATTCATCCCCAATGAGGCTGTAGAAATCATTATTGACGAAAATGTGCAGTTGAAGGTAAGAATGATTGACTGTGTGGGCTACATGGTCAGAGGAGCCATGGGCCATCTGGAGAACAATGTTCCGAGGATGGTTTCAACGCCGTGGTACGATTATCAGATACCCTTTGAAGAAGCCGCGGAGCTGGGGACCAGAAAGGTCATAAATGAGCACTCCACCATCGGGATAGTGATAACCACCGACGGGAGCATTGCCGATATCCAGAGGGAGGATTACATTGACGCCGAGAGGCGGGTGATTTCTGAGCTTAAAGCCATAAATAAGCCTTTTGTGGTGATAATCAATACTACCAGGCCGAGAGATCCGGAAACGCTCAGACTGCGCGATGATCTTGAGCAAAGATACGGGGTATCAGTGCTGGCAATGGACTGCCTGCAGATGAGAATAGACGATATAGACGCGGTTATGGAAAGAATACTGCAGGAGTTTCCGATATATGAAATCGGCATAAACATACCGAGATGGGTGGAAGCTCTTGACGATTTCCACTGGCTCAAAAGCGGCATGATAGATTCAATAAAGGAGACCTTCAAATCCGCCAACAGAATAAGAGAAATAAAAACGGCAATTCCGGCTTTCGAATCCTATGAATTCGTCAAGAGGGCCGCAATAGATACCATAAGTCTTGGAGAGGGCTCCATTCTGGTGGATATAAGCACCGCCGACGGTCTTTTATACAGGATCCTCAGCGAAGAATCGGGCATGGAGATCGAAGGCGAGCACAGACTGTTCAGCCTGATAAAGGACCTGGCCAGAATAAAGAAGGAATATGACCGGATTGAATACGCACTTCATGAAGTAAAGGTGAAAGGCTACGGGATGGTCTCCCCCCAAATGGAGGAACTGACCCTGGAAGAGCCTGAAATAATAAAACAGGGCAATAAGTTCGGCGTCAGGCTCCGGGCCAGCGCACCGTCCATCCACATGATACGCGCTGACATCGAGACTGAAATAGCTCCCCTGGTGGGAACGGAAAAACAATCGGAAGAGCTGGTCAATTATTTGCTGAGGGAATTTGAAAATGATACTGCAAGGCTGTGGGAATCAAACATATTCGGCAAATCACTGCATGAACTGGTAAATGAGGGACTGCAGAACAAACTCTTCAGAATGCCTGAGGATGCGCAGCTGAAGTTGCAGGAGACCTTGCAGAAAATAATAAACGAAGGCAGCGGGGGGCTGATTTGCATAATCCTTTAGCAAAAGCAGAGGGATGGAGTCTTATCCGAGGTAAATCAGGAATCATCCGGGATGATTTATTATACATGTCAATGCCCTATTGGGCGGAAACTGAAAATGGATTCACCAGAAAAGAGGAATGACGCCCAAGCATCATTCCTCTTTTCCGGCGCCGTATTTTATTTTGACCTGAGCGGTACCGGGCAATCACTGACGGGTGATATTTCCGGTTCCGTAGTTCTTTTGCACAAGATATTTTTTCAGGGGCACATACAGAGCGCACATCAGTATTGCCGTAATAATGAATTCCGGCAGCATATATCCTCCGTTATAAAGCAGTGAATACAGATATATATTCATGCCCTCCGGAGCATAGGTATACCACAGCAGCACCCCGGAAGCAAAGTGAAATGCAAACCGAGCGGCCATGGCAAGAAAGATACTGCCCACCACAGTATAAATATTCTTCCGGAATAAACCTGCCAGTCCAAGGCTGCCGAAAGCAAAGATATAATCAAGGAAAACCCCTAGCGGGTGATATGAAAATTTTGTTCCCAGTGCGTACTGCAGGAACCCATAGACCAAACCCACCAGCAGTCCGGGCTTGCTGCCCCATCTGACGGCAAATATTACGATTGGGATCATACTCCCGGCGGTGACGGATCCTCCGTACGGGGATTCATAGATCTTCAAATAGCTTAGAATTTGGGCCAGGGCAATCAATATGCCGGCCTCCACCAACATTCTGGTAGACATTTTTCTCATTGTAAACTCCTCCTTAAGAACTTTAATGAAAATAAAAAATGCCATACCTGTTTGGAAAAAATGCAGCATGACAATAAATGTTTTCCTACGCTGGCATTACCCAGATCAGGTACGGTGTCCCTTTTAAGGACACCGGAATGCATTGCATTCCGAAGGGTTTTAAGTAAAATATACTTATCTCAGCCGAATCAATTTTCAGCTCCCCTGTGAGGGATAGCGGGGCCATCCCCAATATTCGGTTTTAGTCGGATGATAATTTATCCAGAAGCCATTATAACAAATGGGCGGATAAATATCAATTAAATATTTTTCTGTTTCATAAATATGCCCATGCCACGCATCTTTCACAAAACATCATGAAAGCCGGCATGAATTTCTTTCAACCTTCAGCGAGGAAAATTTTAGAAACAATCGAACAAATGTTTGCATTTTTTTTCAGTTTTGGTATAATAGATACAGATATCTGATAACAGAGGATATAATTTGCTGAAACGGCGTGGAGACATGCCCGGAACACACTTGAATTACAACAATAGAAAAGGTGCTGAAATGATTAGGGACAATATATTCATAAAGGGTGCCCGCGAACACAATCTGAAAAATGTGGACGTTGAGATACCAAGAGACAAATTTGTAGTTATTACCGGCCTCAGCGGATCGGGAAAATCCTCTCTGGCCTTTGATACCATTTATGCGGAGGGGCAGAGGAGATATGTGGAATCCCTGTCTTCGTACGCAAGACAGTTCCTGGGACAGATGGACAAGCCGGATGTCGATTACATAGACGGTCTTTCTCCCGCCATATCCATTGACCAGAAGACAACAAGCAGAAATCCCCGTTCAACGGTTGGAACGGTTACGGAGATCCACGATTACCTCAGACTGCTGTATGCAAGGATAGGTATACCCCACTGTCCCAAGTGCGGAAAAGAGATCACACAGCAGACTGTGGACCAGATGGTGGACCAGATACTGTCCTTTGAAGAGGGGACCAGGATACAGCTTCTGGCGCCTGTAGTCAGAGGCCGCAAGGGCGAATACCACAAGCTTATTGACGATGCCAAAAAGGGCGGTTTTGTCAGGATCAGAGTTGACGGACAGGTAATGGATATCAACGATGAAATCACCATGGACAAAAACAAGAAGCATAATATTGAAATAGTTGTGGACAGGCTTATTATAAAAGCGGATATACAGAAGAGGCTTTCCGACTCCCTGGAAACGGTCCTGCGTTTAAGCGGGGGGATTGCCATAATAGACATGGTGGGAAAGGAAGAGATACTTTTCAGCCAGAACTTTGCATGCGGCGACTGCGGTATCAGCATCGAAGAACTGACTCCCAGAATGTTTTCCTTCAACAATCCATTTGGCGCCTGCCCGACATGCACCGGCCTGGGAAATCTGCTGAAGGTGGACCCGGATATGGTCATTCCTGACCGGTCTCTGTCACTGACCGACGGCGCCATTACTATTTCAGGCTGGAATGTGGAGAGCGAGGACGCATATGCCAGGATGTTTTTCAATGCCCTGGCAAAGCATTACAAGTTTAAGCTCAATACGCCTATCAACAAGCTTCCGGCTGAAATCCTGGACATAGTTCTGTACGGAACCAAAGGCGAAAAAATCAAGATCGAGTATGACAGGGAATATGGCAGCGGTTCCTATACGGCGGCCTTTGAAGGCGTAATAAATGCCGTGGAGCGGCGGTATAAGGAAACCCAGTCAGACGGTATGAAGCAGTACTATGAGCAGTTTATGAGCAACACTCCCTGCCCTGACTGCAACGGGGCCAGATTGAAACCTGAAAGCCTTGCGGTTACGGTGGGCGGGATAAATATTCATCAGCTGTCGGCAATGCCGGTAGCCGATGCCAAGGAATTTTTCCTGAATATAGATTTAAGTGAACGGCATAAAATGATCGCAAACCAGATACTGAAAGAGATAAATGCCAGAATAGGCTTTCTTGTGGATGTGGGGTTGGACTATCTCACACTGTCAAGGTCGGCGGGTACTCTTTCAGGCGGTGAAGCGCAGCGAATCAGGCTGGCCACACAGATAGGCTCCGGCCTTATGGGTGTGCTGTATATTCTTGACGAACCCAGTATCGGGCTGCACCAGAGGGACAACGCCAGGCTGCTGAGCACCCTGAACCGCCTCAGAGACCTGGGCAATACACTGATTGTGGTGGAGCATGACGAAGACACCATGCACGCCGCCGATTACATCATAGATATGGGCCCCGGCGCAGGTATCCATGGAGGGCACGTAGTTGCAGAAGGCTCCCTTGATACAATCCTGCATTCTGATGAATCCTTGACCGGGCAGTATCTGAGCGGAAAGAAAAGAATAGAGATTCCCAAGGCCAGGAGAAAGCCCAACGGAAAATGGCTTGAAATTGTAGGCGCCAGGGAAAACAACCTGAAAAATATAACTGCAAAGATCCCGCTGGGGGTTCTGACTTCCATTACGGGAGTTTCGGGATCCGGCAAAAGTTCGTTGATCAATGAGATTCTGTACAACAGTCTGGCAGGCCAGCTCAACAAGGCAAAGACCAGGCCCGGAGTCCATGACGGTATTAAGGGGGTCAGTTACCTGGACAAGGTCATAAATATTGACCAGTCGCCTATCGGAAGAACGCCGAGATCAAATCCTGCCACCTATACGGGAGTTTTCGACCTCATCAGGGAAGTTTTCGCCGCCACTACCGAAGCCAAAATGAAAGGCTACAAGAACGGAAGGTTCAGCTTCAACGTCAAAGGCGGGCGTTGCGAAGCCTGCAGCGGAGACGGCATCATCAAGATTGAGATGCACTTTCTTCCTGATATCTATGTACCCTGTGAGGTTTGCAAGGGCAAAAGATACAACAGGGAGACCCTGGAGGTAAAGTACAAAGGCAAGAGCATAGCAGATGTTCTGGATATGACCGTTGAAGATGCCCTGGAATTCTTCAAAAACATACCCAGAATACAGAGAAAGCTCCAGACCTTATATGATGTAGGCCTTGGATATGTAAAGGTAGGACAGCCGTCTACGACCTTGTCGGGGGGCGAGGCCCAGCGGGTCAAACTCGCAACCGAATTATCCAAAAGAAGCACCGGAAGCACTTTATATATACTGGACGAGCCCACTACCGGGCTACATGTGGCCGATGTCCACAGGTTGATAGACATACTTCAGAGGCTGGTTGACGCCGGTAATTCAGTAGTGGTTATCGAGCACAATCTGGATGTTATAAAGACCTCCGACTATATACTGGATCTGGGGCCCGAAGGCGGAAACAGGGGCGGTACCATTATAGCCCAGGGAACCCCGGAAGAGGTTGCAAAGGTTGAGGGTTCGTATACGGGCCAATACCTGAAGAAAATTCTGAAGGTAAAGAGCAAATAGTATTTGTTTTTCAAAAGTTAAGAGAATGTAAAAAGTATAGAAATATTTCCTGGAGTTCCTAAAGAATGAAAATTTAGGAACTTTTTATTTTAGGCGTATTTAAAGGGATTTGTGTTTAATATAATTAAGAGGGATTGTTAATTCTCTGTTAAGTTTATTGTAAATTACTTAACAATGCTATATAATGATGAACGGTAAATTTGTTAAATTTTGTCGAAAGAGGGTACTGCTTAATGTTTAGAATTACATCAAAAGAAGAAATATTTTTTGACTATTTTATTGAAACCTGTGAGATCATCTGCAAGGCTGCAAATCTTCTGGATGATTTAACAAATAATTACGTCAATGTAAATGAAAAGATCATGGGAATTGAAGAAACAGAGCATGCCTGTGACAGCAGTGTTCACAAGATACTCAATGAGCTTAACAAGTCTTTTATCACTCCTATTGACAGAGAAGATATTTTCACAATAGCCAAGGAACTTGATAATATTACGGATGATATTGAAAGCGCGGCCCACCGGTTCAGCATATTCAATGTCAAAGAGGTCAGGCCGGAAGCTCTCGCCCTGACAAAGCTGATTGTCAGAGCTACTGATGAGCTGAGAAATGTAATGATACAGATGAAAAACATGAAAAAGAGCAAAACTCTCCAGAGCAAGATAATTGAAGTCAACAATGTGGAAGACGAGGCTGATACTATATTCAGAGACGCCATGGCTAACTTATTTACATCTGAACAGGACGCGGTGGAAGTCATCAAATGGAAAGCGATTTATGAACTGCTGGAAAATACCATAGATGCCTGTGAAGATGTTGCGAATATAGTAGAAGGGGTTGTTATGAAGAATGCTTAGTGTTTCTTTAGTGATTGTTATAATATTGGCACTGGGATTTGACTTTATAAATGGCTTTCATGACACCGCAAATTCCATAGCCACTTCAGTTTCCACAAGAGTGCTGTCCCCGAGGCAGGCTATTATTATGTCGGCAATTTTGAATTTTGTGGGAGCGCTGACCAGCAGCAAGGTCGCCAAGACAATTTCCAGCGGTCTGGTGGACGCATCAATGAGCAAGGTGCAATATGTTATCATAGCGACCTTGATCGCTTCAATTATATGGGATCTGATCACATGGTATTACGGCATTCCCAGCAGTTCATCACATGCGCTCATCGGAGCTCTTGTGGGATCTTCCATAGCCTATTCCGGCGGATTGAGCATTGTCAAATGGCAAGGGGTGCTGGACAAGGTTATAATTCCTTTAATTACTTCGCCTGTAATAGGCTTCGCAATGGGATTCCTGTTTATGTCCCTGTTATACAGGCTGCTGCGCAGGTTTACTCCCAGATTCATCACCAAATGGTTTTCAAAATTACAGATACTTTCGGCCGCTTTTATGGCGTATTCCCACGGCAATAATGACGCGCAGAAGTCCATGGGTATAATCACTCTGGCCCTCATAGGCGCAAACCTTAACGGGGGACATTCTGAGGTTCAGCCCTGGGTAATGATTGCATGTGCCATATCCATGGCCCTTGGAACTTCCATCGGAGGGTGGAAGATCATAAAAACCATGGGCGTGAATATGATACGCCTTCAGCCTATCGGCGGATTTGCAGCCGAAACCGGGGCCGCCATAGTTATCGAAACAATGACCCATTTCGGAGCGCCGGTAAGTACCACACACGTTATTTCCACATCTATCATGGGTGTCGGCGCATCAAAAAGACTTTCGGCAGTGAAATGGGCGCTTGCCAGGAACATAGTTTGGGCATGGATATTTACAATCCCTGTGACGGCGCTTTTAGGAGCATTTGTTACCACCATTTTTAAAATTTTTGCATAGAATACTTAAGCAAATGGATTGTTTTTTACAGCAATCCATTTTGGTAACAGATTGTTTACAATTTTAACAAACGGAAACCTGGATTAAAGCCGTATAGCTTAGCTATGCAGACTATAGCCCAGGTTTTTTGATTTGTTTTATTTTTAATAACCCTAAATAGGTTTAAAATAGCAAAAATAGCTGGAAAATGGTTAGACCTGAAAATTCACTTATGTTATACTATAAAACAATCAGACAGAAAAGTATATAATAAAGTATATAATATTAAAAATTATAGACTTTTCTGGAAATAATATAGTATATAGTATAAGGCGTGAAAAAAAGTTGTATGTACTATAATCGCATTTCACACCGGGAAAACCACTTTAAGGTTCTTTGCAGCAGTCCGGTTCAGGACCGCACGCAAATAAAAATATCCTAAACTGGCAATACGCAGCGAAAAAATAGTATAATATATATATGAAGATGCAATACTGTTTTTAATATTTTTATAATATTCAGAAGATAAGATAAATTGTTATAGATATACTAATAGGCCGGATTTGACCGGCAGAACAATTTTGAGAACTAAGGCCGGAGGCGGAAATAATTTTTTTGGTTAATTAATGGAGGCTCGTTATGATAAAATGCTCAGTATGCAATAAAAATATAGCGGTAGTTTTTGTAACAAAAATCGTTGAAGGAAGACAAGTCCAGGAAGGTCTCTGTGTAAGCTGTGCCAAGAAGCAGAACCTGCAGCCTATAGATCAGTTGCTGTCCCAGACCGGAATGACGGAAGATGAGCTGGACAATATAAGCAAGCAGGTGGGCGACATGCTGGAGGATATGGAGGGCTCCGACATAATGGAGGCGTTGGGGGATGACACGGGAAATGTGAACCAGACAAATCCGTTTTTCGGCATGCTGAACAAAGCCTTCCCAAAGACCAGCAACGGCGGAGCTTCTTCGGATGTGCCTGCGGTTAACGGCCAGGACAAGGATACCAGTGAGGACAAGGACAGCAAGAACTCCACAAAGACCAAGGTCCAGGATAAAAAAGTCACCAAGAAGAAAAAATATCTCGATATGTACGGAACAAATCTTATCGACAAAGCCAGAGACGGCGGAATTGACAAGGTAATCGGAAGAAACAGGGAAATTGACAGGGTAGTACAGATATTGAACAGAAGGACCAAAAATAATCCGGTGCTTATCGGTGAACCCGGAGTAGGTAAGACGGCCATCGCGGAAGGACTGGCGGTGAGGATAGCCGACAGGGAGGTTCCCGTGAAGCTGTACAATTCCGAGGTCTATCTGCTGGACATGACCAGCGTCGTAGCAGGGACCCAGTTCCGGGGACAGTTTGAGAGCAGGATGAAAGGCATCATAGAGGAAGCAAAATCTTACGGAAACATTATTCTTGTAATAGATGAGCTTCACAACATAATGGGAGCCGGGGAAGCGGAGGGCGCCATGAATGCCGCCAATATCCTGAAGCCTGCCCTGTCCAGGGGAGAGATACAGGTAATCGGAGCCACGACCCTGAATGAATACAGGAAGCATATTGAAAAGGATTCCGCGCTGGAAAGAAGATTTCAGCCGGTTATTGTGGATGAGCCCTCAATAGAAGAATCCATTGAAATATTAATGGGCATAAAGCATTACTATGAAGAATATCACCGCGTAAAAATAGGTGCCGAAGCTGTAAAGGCCGCAGTCAACTTTTCCGAGAGATATATTACGGACCGGCTTTTGCCTGACAAGGCTATCGATGTGATCGATGAGGCCGGTTCAAGGGCAAATCTGAGGAATGTGAAGCTCGCGGAGCTGCAAACATACAAGGATGAGCTGCGAAATGTCCAGGAGGAAAAGGAGACCGCCATATCGGCAGACTCCATAGAGGATTACCAGAAAGCCGCCGATTTGAAAGTGTATGAGTGCAAGCTGACCGGCCTGATAAAGGATATAGAAGACACCAGCAAGGATGTGGAGCTGTCTGTGGAGGACATTGCAAGCGTTATTGAGGCGTGGACAAAGATCCCTATTCAGAGGCTCAGCGAGGAGGAATCCAAAAAGCTTATCAACCTGGAGTCGCGAATCCATAAAAGAGTCATCGGACAGGAAAAAGCAGTTGAAGGCGTTGCAAAAGCCATAAGAAGAAGCAGATCGGGCTTTAAGAAAAAGAAGAAACCCTCTTCCTTTATATTCGTGGGGCCAACAGGCGTTGGAAAGACCGAACTGGTCAGAGCCCTGGCCATTGAATTGTTTGAAAGCGAGGAAGCGCTGATCAGGCTTGACATGTCGGAGTATATGGAGAAGCACACGGTTTCCAAGCTGATAGGTTCTCCTCCGGGATATGTGGGCTATGACGATGCGGGACAGCTGACGGAAAAGGTGAGAAGAAAGCCTTATTCGGTTATTCTGCTGGATGAGATTGAAAAGGCCCATCCCGATGTATTCAATATGCTGCTCCAGATCCTTGAGGACGGCAGGCTGACCGACAGCCACGGCAGAACAGTAAGCTTTGAAAATACCGTTATAATTATGACCTCCAATGCAGGGACCAACTTTAAATCCAGCGGAATAGGCTTTTCAAACAACACCTATACCGCGCTGGAAAACAAGGTAAGAGACGTAATCAAGGAGACCTTCAGGCCTGAATTTTTAAACAGGATAGATGAGATAGTGGTATTTACCGAACTGGGCACCGGCGAACTTAAGCAGATCATAGAGCTCATGCTGGAGGAGGTATACGCCGAAGCAAAAGAGAAGGATATCCGGGTAAATGTGTCGGAGAAGGTTAAGGATTTTATTCTGGAAAAGGGTTACGATGTGAAATTCGGGGCCAGACCTTTAAGACGCACCATTCAGAATTATATTGAAGACAGACTTTCAGAGGAGTACTTGAAAGGCACCATCAAGGAAGGCTCTCTGGTGGGCGTCGATCTGGATGAAAATAATGAGATCAAGCTGTCCATCCTTTAAAAAAACGGCTGGATAATAAAATAGTAATAAGCAAAACAGCCATAAACAAAACAATCACAAGTAAAACAACTGCAAGTAAGCAGACAGTGAGATAATAAAATAATAATGATTTTAAAAAGGCCGCAATGGATTTTACATTACGGCTTTTTTATTGTCCGGGAAAGAGGCACCGCGTGTGATAAAAATATATTCAGGTTATTGAAAGCTATAACGTCAGCGGGATATTTTTTACATTGCAATGGAAAATATGGGGATATATTTTTCCAAACCGATTAAAGTAGTAAAAATTATGAATAAATTGAAAAACCGTGAATATTGACTTTAATTACAGTATAGATGTAAAATAGGGCTAGTGCCATATTGTATAGTATTAGTCCTGTTTTATCAAAGGCAATTACGGCCGAAAGCCCATAGTAATTGCCTTTACAGCTGAGACATCTCATCCAAAGGTTGATTTTCCGTATTTTCTAAAGGTTAAAGGTGATTTTAAATGAAAAGCGAAGAAATAGCGAAAATTGCAGGGGTATCCAGAAGCACGGTATCCAGGGTTATCAACAATTATTCCAACGTTCCTGACGATACCAGGAAAAAAGTGATGGAAGTAATAGAAAAGTACAATTACCAGCCCAACACCTGTGCAAGAGTCCTGGCGGGAAAACAAAACGATACGATTGGCCTGTTTATTGTGAGCATTGCGGATTCGGACAATCCGAACAGATTGTATAACAACAATTATTTTACCCAATTTGTTGACGCGGTGGTGGACTGTGCCAATTCAAAGGGCTTTTATGTACTGGTAAATATCATATACTGCCAGAGCGACTACAACCGGGTAAGCGAGGTATTCTTCCAAAAGAGGATCGACGGGGGAATAGTGGTAGGTACTGAAAAAGAGGCGGGCATGCTGATCGAAGTCTCAAAAAAAGGCTGTCCCATTGTACTGATAGATTACGACGCCGAAGAAATAAGAAAGAGCAAATCGGTAAATGATAATTTAGTGGTAATAGGTTCAAACGACTACGAAGGTGCGGTAGAGGCAATTGAGTACCTCATCGGGCTGGGGCATACCGATATAGGGTTTCTGGCGGGCAGACTCTCCACCTATTCCGGGCGTCAGAGGTACGAAGCCTATTTTGACACAATGAAAAAGCACAATTTAAAAGTGAATGAAGACTTTGTCATCCACGGGGAATTTATCAAGACTAAGACCGCAAATGAGATAAGGCGGCTGCTTCAAAAGGGAATTCTGCCCACTGCGATTTTTTCTTCAAATGACGACATGGCAATAACCGCAATGGAAATATTCAGGGAAAACAATATAAGAATACCCGAGGATATTTCAATCATAGGCTTTGACAATATTCCGCTGTCCTCATTGCTGAAGCCTGCGCTTTCAACTATTTCCACTCCTGTATACGATATTGTTGAAAGGACGGTCAAGGAACTCATAGCAAATATAAGACACGAGAAGAAGGGATTTTCCAGCCATAAATTCAATACAAATCTGATTATCCGGGAGACCTGTTCAAAAAAGTTATAAAATTTTCTTGGACTTGCATACAATAAATATACCGAGAGGAGCTAAAAAATGAAGTACGGTTTTTTTGATGATGAAAACAGAGAATATGTAATTACCACTCCGAGGACGCCCTATCCATGGATAAATTATCTGGGGACCCAGGAATTTTTTTCATTGATATCAAACACCGCCGGCGGTTATTGTTTTTATAAGGACGCGCGTTTACGGAGAATAACCCGTTACAGATACAACAATGTACCTATTGATATGGGAGGAAGATATTTTTATATTAACGACAATGGCAGCCTGTGGTCGCCCGGCTGGTCACCGGTAAAGGCCGAGCTGGACGGCTATGAATGCAGGCACGGCCTGGGATATACCGGAATAAAGGGCTCTAAGGACGGAATAAGCGCCGAAGTGTTATTTTTCGTACCGCTGAATTTCAACGGCGAGATTCACAGGGTGAGGGTCAGGAACACCACCTCCGCAAAGAAAAGCATAAAGCTGTTTTCCTGTGTGGAATTCTGCCTGTGGAATGCTTACGACGACATGACAAACTACCAGAGAAACCTCAGCATTGGAGAGGTGGAGGTTGAAAACTCAGTCATATACCATAAAACCGAGTACAAGGAGAGAAGGAACCATTTTTCTTTCTACTCCGTAAACGCGGGTTTATTGGGATTTGATACCGACCGCGACGAGTTCATAGGGCTGTATAATGGATTTGAAGCACCACAGGTACCTGTCAGCGGTCAGCCGAAAAACACTCTTGCGGACGGGTGGGGCCCCATGGCTTCACACTGTATTGCAGTTGAGCTGGAAGCCGGTGAAGAGAGGGAATATGACTTCATTCTGGGCTATGTTGAAAATGACGAAGAGGATAAATGGGAGAGCAAGGGTATAATCAATAAGAAAAAGGCCTATGCCATGATTGAAGAAAAAGGCAATCCGGAAGGGGTGCAGGCGGCTTTTGAAGAATTGCAGGAATACTGGAGCCGTCTTTTTACACAGTACAGGCTTGAACACAAGGATGAGAAGCTCTGCAGGATGGTCAATATATGGAACCAGTACCAATGCATGGTCACCTTCAACATGTCCAGAAGCGCTTCTTATTTTGAAACGGGCATAGGCAGGGGCATAGGCTTCAGGGATTCCAACCAGGATATTCTGGGCTTTGTCCACCAGATCCCGGACAGGGCCAGGGAGAGGATACTGGAT
>JAEWSZ010000073.1 GCA_023397905.1 Bacillota bacterium
TCCTACTCAAAAAATTCGGGTGCTGGACGAAACCAAAGTAAGCACCACTCCAAATCCGGCGTATGCCTCTGTAAAAATAAGATTTGACGGTCTGGATATAGACTGGGAAAACTACACAACTGACCATCAGCCCGGTGATGCAGTTATATACGATTTATACATGAGTAGAAGCACGGAGCTGAATTATTTCAGCCTTATCGGAACCACAGAGGAAACCACCGAGAAACCCCATGATGCCAAATTTGAATTTACATCGGCAAATAATAACACCACATGGGGATATGCCACTATTAATAAATTTACCGATCCGGATAACATAGCAAAGTTCGGCTATTCACTTACGCCCAACGCGACATATTACTTTATGGTCAAAGTTCGGCTGAGGTTATACGATAAGGACGGAAATTATACCGACAAGGAATCCCTGGGAACAAAGCTCCTGCCTGTGACCACGCCGAGAGGTGAACCTACCACACCGGACGATTCGGCTAAAAGGCCTGTAGCTCCCATAGACTTTGCCATTGCAAGAGACAGCAACGGAAACCTGATGGTAACGGGTGAATCCGTCACCTTTGAGTGGACGGTCAAGGAAGCCAGTGCCGCATATAATCTTATTGCCACCAGCAAAAGGGTTGAAGCCGACACTCCCGAAACCGATAACATTATTCTGGAGGACCCCATATATAAAAGCTTTGTAACCGCTTTTGGAAATAAGGACAACAACATTGACGGAAATCCGCTGAAATTAACCCTGGATCCAAAATCGCCCCAGCTGCCTCCAAATTTTGAATATGATCCCGTAACAAAAAAATGCAGGTACACCATAAATACCTGGATATATCCAAATAAAGTTTATTATTTCAGCCTGAGAGCGGAAATACCGGAGCCGGACGGAGACACCCTGGCGAGCCTGTGGGTTTCCATTCCGGTTACAACTTCTCTGATCGAGCCGCCTACAATGCTTCAGGTTATCAGCGACTGCGAGCTGGCATTTTACTGGTATGACACCCTGGCTGAAATGACGACGGAGAACTATAAAATAATGCTTAAAGCGCCTGACGACAAGGACTATACTCAGCTGCAAAAGTCGCAGTATGCAATTGTCAAGGATGGGAGCGTATACTATGGCAGGATATTTAATTTAAAACCCAATATCCAGTACAATATACGGGTCATAAGGGTGACAAAGGCCGATGCGACCAACAACAAAGAGGTTTATTCGGTTTCAAAATATACGAGGAATGACTATTACCAGATAGAAGTGAAATGGCAGGCAGGAGCTATGGATCCTTATTCGGCTTTTGACATTGCCATCAAAACGGAAGATGACAACGACTATACCGTGCTGGACAGAAATGTGGATCTGGAGCAGTATTTTGATACCTCTACCCAGACCACATACCCGTATTATATCGAAAAGTCCAACAGCAACCTGGGTACCAGCTACTACACATATTCAGCCAGGATAAATACGGCGGAGGTTACACTGCCGGACGGAACCAAGGAGCACAGGCCTTTAAAGCCCAATACAAAATATTATATCAAGGTAAGAGCTGTCAAATATGATTCGTCAAATACTTTGGCTTACACGGAATCAAAATATGTAGGCCCTGTAAACACCAGAACTGAATTCAATCAGGGGGACTATGACGACGGTGATAACAATACAAGTGTTACCGCCAAATTCCTTGATATGCTGGATAAGCTCGAGCAGGAGCTGTACTGGGATGTAAGCAGGAAAAACGGTACCATCAACAAGATACTGGTCAGGGACGACAAGGTAATAAACTTACTGCAGGGATACGGCAACTACTCCTGCACCATAGACATATCCAAGAGTCCAGACTATGTTTATAATGATGAGATATATATGGCCAAGGATGTACTTAAGGCCATGAAAACCAATAACAAAAGTGTGATACTCAAAACGAAAAATGTGGAATACACCATACGGCCGGATACTTTTGATACGGATGAAATGGAAGAATTCAAGAAGGCAAAAGCCGTAACAGGGTCAAATGATGTGTATCTGAAGGTAAATAATATTCTGAGCACCGGAAATGACTCGGATATGCCTGCAAACGTAACCGCGGCCTCAAAGGTGTACATGCTTTCCGTACAGGCCGTGTCCAGCAGGCAGACATGCACCGTAATCAACGCCCTGATAAAGGACAAGCTGTACAATGATGAAACGGGTATTATAAAGAAAAAGATCGGCGTGATCCAGAATCCTAATAATACCAATGTCAAAGGGGATGCCAAGAAGATTGAAGAATATCTGAACAGTCTGATAGAAGAGGTCAAGAGCGAGCTGTCATACTTCCTGGAGGACACCTTAAATGGAGCGGGCTATACTTACGGAACCTTTGCGGATAAGTTTGACATTTCAAAATTCAGCTCTCCGCTGATAGTCAATATGTCGTACAATTCCAATGCGGCCGTAAATCCGTATGTCACTTACGGAAGCGTTGGAAGCTGGCAAAAACTGACCCAGAACCTGAAAAAAGAGAACGGATATCTCAGCTATCAGGTTTCAGGGACGGGAAAATATGGCGTATTTTCGGCAAAGGATGTGACATCTACCATTTCAGACGACAATGCGGCCAAGCCTTATATAGAAAAACTTGCTTCGGAATATGATCTGGCGGCGGTATTCCCAGGAGTGGATGCGTCATTCAACCCGGATCTCAATGTGACGGTGAAGGAAGCTGTCTTATTATACGAGCTTTTGTCGGAGCGCAGCATTGACAGCCAGAAGGACGTTAAAACCAAGGCAAAGGAATACGGAATAGATAAAATTATCAATACCACAAATACCTACAGAAACATAACCAGACAGGAAGCGGCTGCCATAGCTGTCAAACTGTATTGCCAGCGGACGGGTACGGATTACGGAAAGCTGCGGGCCGCATACAACAAGAAAATAAAAGACGACGGCAAAATAGCGGACAGATACGCGGCGCCGGTGTATTACTGCCTTGAGATGCAGATAATGAATCTGGACTCAAACGGCAATTTCAATCCTGAAACGGCAATTAACAGGGCCGGGATTATCATAGTTCTTGAAAAAATGCTTGAAATATAGATTGGCGCTTTAAACATAAAATTGTTTTTTTACAGGAGAGAGCATATTATGAAGATAAAAAGGATACTTGCGGCATTATTGGCAGTTATACTGCTGATAACTTCATACGGGACGGGAATAGCAGACGCGGCGCCGCCAATACCCGTACAGGGACCGCCTAACGGTCTGGGAATAAAAGCACTTTACCCAGGTACCCAGCCGCCTATCGGATACAATGCTTCGGATGGAGGCCAGACGGGATTTTATGCCGACTTTGCATGGAACAGCGTACCCAATCCGGGCATACCGTCTTCACAATATGTGAATATATATCTTGAGGAGTCCCCAAAAGGGTACAGGCCGGTCAAGCCCGCATTCCTGAAAGAGAGGGATCTGCCTGCGGGCACCACCCCCATAAGAATGAGGAACCTGACCTCAGGTACTGTCTACAAGGCCAATGCGACGGCATATTACCAGTATACCGACGCTGCCAACACAGTACGCAGATCCGATGAATCCTCCTATTCAAATACGGTAAAATTTCTTACTGATATAAACCTTCAGTGTCTTACAATGGGCACCAATAAAATAAAGATCATCTGGGATGACGTATGGAATAACGGCAGCAGAATAAACTACAGGCTGTATGTTTCCCAAAACAGCGACTTTGCAAATACTCTGCCTATATTCATAACTCAGGACCAAATCGGTGAAAACGGGCCGGTGACGGTCAATCAAGCCGATGGCACTCTGGAATATGAACACACGGTCAGCGATCCAGGACGGGCATATTATGTTAAAATAGTTCCCGATATTGCCGATCCTGAAATAGTCAAAAGTGAATCCACACCTACGGTTATAGTTGCCACATATATTCTTGTCAGAACCACAAAAGTGTCCACCAATGAAGACGGAACGGTGTGGAGACTTGATTGGAGTCCTGTTGTTACGGGTATCTCCTCCACCGACATAAAGGTGCAATACCGTATAGACAAGTATTTAAATGGCACTGCATATCCTATAATGGTAGAGGACGGCACCTCCGCGTTTATAACGGTTCCTTACGGCGAGGAGTCAAGTTATTATCAGATCAGGGCGGAAGTCACCAAAAACGGGCTGCCATACTATCCTCCCAATATACAAATTATTTCGGACAAGATACTTCTCAAAGAATCCGATGTTCCGTCAACTCCGCCAATGCCGGAGATCGTTCCGGAATTCAGGGATTCTACCAATTCGGTAATAATATCCTACGAAGACATTCTGGCGCCCGATGGGAGTATTTCAAAAAAGGGTGAGCTTGGCAAGGACACCGCAACTATTTTGTGGAGAGCTCCCAAAAGAGGCGACGGAAGCATAGATACGGATACTTATTATGATATATGGCTTATTGAGGACCCTGCAAAAATAGATAACCCTGATGCCGCATCTCTTATACAGAGAGCTTTTCAGCCATCAGAGTCGAATTTTGTGAGGGATGCGACGGCTGCCAATCAGATTGTCGGATATAAATATAAGCTTGACGGTTTGAAGCCTAATCATACATACTATTTTAAAATTGTGGCAAAGAAGACCTTTGCAGAGGATGTGGACGGTGTTATCCAGAATGTCGAGCACTCGTCGCTTCCGGCCATGAAGGTTGTTACTACTTTGCCGGGCGGGGCCATTGATACTCCACTTATTCCATCAAATCCTCCGCTGTCTATCAGAAAATATACCAACGATTCCAACAGGAATATGATTACGGATAACAGTATTACAATCCAGACCAAAAACAGGTGGTATGAGGAATTCAACAAGCATCCCTATGAAGGCACCGGAAAGTGGTACTATGTAAAGGCCGATAAGGATACGTTAAACGACGATACCATGGAGTACGATCCAATAGCAAATCCTCCGGACAACCTCACCCACAGAAAGGTGGAGTACGGAGAAGGCGTTACATTATATGTGGGCTGCGAGGAATACTATGAAGGAATAGACATATCCGCCATAGATACCTACAAGCTGGAAAAGGTGCCGGTGACTCCAAATGATGACAGGGAAGATCCCACGCTGAACGTACCTGAAAATATTCCGAGTACTACAAATGCCGCCATTTATGCAAAGCATAATGTGGTCGTACCTGTCAATGATCTTAAGCCCAACACCACATATATATTATGGGTCAGGGCTGTAAGAGACATGGGCACGGGAGAGGACCCACTGTATTCGGATGTTTCAAATCCAATAATATTCACGACCCTGCCTTCACCCACCCAGGTGGTTGAAAAGCCCATAGTTCCCACATTTACATACAGCTATGCAGCAGATACCTACGTAGATCTGGGATGGGATTACAAGGAAGAAAATACTTATTATATTAAATACGGAACTGTTGACGATCCCAACAAGGCCGGAGGCACCATTACGGTAACAGGAGCACAGATAAAAGCTTCCGGAGTCAATTATGTCCGCATTCCAGGCTTGAAAGCCGATACGCTGTATTATTTCTGGATACAGGCCGAAGCCTTCAGCCAGGACAGGACCCTCAGCGAAAAATCCGACTGGAGTGATTCGTTCCCGTTGAGGACCCAAAAGGATATACCTCCCGCTACGCCAAGGGGCTTTGGAGTGAAGAACACGGCTGACGCTGTAACCAAGAACAGCATCACCTTTGAATGGATACAGGAGCCCGGGCTTGAATACATACTGGAAATCTCCGGCGGAGTGGATTACAAGGATGTGAAGGAATACCAGTGCGGAGCCGTATCGGAATTCAAGGTCGACGGATTGACATCCAATTTCAGGTACTTTGCAAGGCTGTACGCATATGATCCTGTTAAAAAGCTCAGATCCATTCCTACTCAGAGCATAAGTGTCAGAACACTGAGAAGCAGCGACGACTATGATTCCGACCAGGATGTGGATAATGTGATCAGCGGCGATATTGTGGAAAAGGCGCCCACGGTGGTAAACGGAACCTGGATAATTAAAATAGTAGGAGTAAATGCAGACAGGCTGATTGAGCTCATGATGACCGACAACAAGCTGGACTATACCGTTGATGCGTCAAATCCGCCTTCGTCGGCAAGCTATATATCAATTTACATATCCAAGAAGGTATTTGACAAGCTGACGCAGCTGAAAGAGAATATTGCCTTTAAAACGGCTACGGTGAACTACAACCTGAAAGCGGGCATACTGTCCAATGTGAATACGCAGGATACGGGGAAAGAGCAGATATATCTGTTCAGCATAACCCTGATTCCGCAGTCTCCCAGGGCCAATGTGAATGAGCTGCTGCTCAGGCAGCCTCTGGCGCAGCTGGGCGTATCTCTGGACACGGGAGTCAGCAACATTCCGGTTTCAAGCTTTGCGCTGCCTTTGATAATAAGCTATCCTTACAAGAACACAAGCGGCTATGTGGAGGGAAAAACTTACGGATACCAGTACAACAGCACAAAAAACAACTGGGACAAGCAGACAACGTCAAACAGGTTCGATCCGGACAATAATGCGGGAGTTATCAGCTTCCAGTCGCAAACGCCGGGAATATTCGGAGTTGCGGACAGGACCAATGCACTCTATGATGATATTTATGGATACGAATACGAGGACTCCATAATAAACGTGGCGTATGTACACCCGTTGAAAAGCGTCCAGGGAAGGATGTTCAGGCCTGAGGACAACGCCACTGTAGGAGAGGCCGTAAGGCTGGTATATGACACCATAGACAATTACAACTATGGCAATGACTATATGGAAACGGCGGTTAAGGCGGGCTTTATAAAAAGCGGAAAGACTTCGGGCACTGTGCTGACGCGTCAGGAAGCGGCGTCAATGGCCGTAGTCCTGTATGAGATAAAGTCCGGTTCAAAAGTAACGGCGGCAACCAGTGCGGTATCAAGCTACAGCGACTATACAAAGATTGATAAGAGCACACTGGGCAAAGTGGCCTTTGCGGTTCAGAACGGCTTTGTGCCGGTATCCTCAAACAGGATCAACCCCACCGGGTATGTCACCAGGGGAGAGCTGATGTATATGATAGAAAAGGCCTTGGCGCTGGCAGGGGAAATAGAATAAGAATTCAGGAGTCAGAATCCAGGATTCAGAATTCGGGATCAGAACAATCCCCCCAGAGCGGACAGATGTTGGAACTGCCTGCTCTGGGACAAATAAATCTTAAGGGCGGAAGATTGCGGTAATTGGAGGATTAAAATGCTAAAGCATATTAAAAAAATCATAACAATATTGATAATGGCCTTGCTGGTTTCAGTCCTTTCCTTCCAGGGCGTCCTGGCCAACGGAGTAAAGGTCGCCACAAGCTATGCCAACGGGAAATATAAGATAACGCTGACCAGCCAGGAAAAGGGCAAGGGCATTAAAATAATTGCCATGAGCCCCAAAAACGGCAAGACAGTGAATATCACATATTCACTTGTAAAGGGCGGCAAGAGCGCAGCGACTACAGAAATCGACGAAACTCTGGTAATAGCGCCTTTCAGGGTCATAACCACAAACAGCGACAATCTGGATTACAGGCCATACACAGATATTATAAATACAGAATACGACGAATACGTCAGACACCTGCATGATGCGGGCATACTGGCGGCGTTTACCGATACGAAATTCAAGCCTGCCGCTGTCTTGACAAGGGCCGAAGCGGCATCGATGCTGGCAATGGCCATGAACCTCAAGCTGGACGCCAATTCCAAATCGAAATTCAGCGATGTGGACAAGCATTGGGCCAGGAAATACATCAATGCGGTGGTCGACCGGGGAGTTATGAGCGGAGCTACTGCCAAGGCTTTTAAACCGGACGATAAATTAACGGTTGCCGAAGCCTGCACCATAATAAGCAAAGGGTTTAAATTTAAAACAAAAGCCCAGGGAATTTACACAAAACTTGAAAAGGGCCAATGGTATTCCGACAGCGTTCAGAATATTTTCAATTTAAAAATTTTAACTCCGCAGGATAGTATATACAAATCCTTTAAGGAAACAGACAGCATTTCCAGAGGAAACTTTGCAATGATGCTGAGCAGAGCGATTTCTACATATTAAACGGTATATTTGCTTTTGAATTATATGAAAACTTGCCATGTATACGTCTTTTTTAAAAAGGCAATAATTTTATTAGTCCCTTCTGTTTGAACAGAAACGGGCGAAAAATATTGTTAAAAAAAGGTGGTATACCATGAAAAAGTTTTCTTTTATTTTAATTGCATTATTGCTGATTGCTTCCATAATCGGAACAACATACTACATACGAACGCAAAAGCCTTCCGGCGACGACAGGATATCGATTTCAGACGCCTTTAATTCTTCAGGCGCCAAAATGGTGGTAAACGAGATATATGTTTTCGCGAGGGCGGATGACGGCTTTAAAGACCTTCAAAGTCTTACCGCAGTTTGTGAAGATGTTTTCAGGAAAGTCGGGATTTCCGATTATAAGAAGAATTCCAACAGTTCGGACGACCTTGTAAAAACAGATATTTTAGGAACTACCAAAGATGGGGTGAAAGTATCTGCCATGGCAAGTATTGTAGGGAATAAAACCGGTAAAGGAGACAAATATATTACTATAGATGCAACTGAAACAATCAATGGTTCAGCTTTACTTCTAAGAGACGGCATAGAAAGCGTATTTAAGGATCATGGGCTTAAAGCGGTTGTAAATTCCTGCATTACGGGAACTTACGACGGGAATCTTCAGGATTCCCAGCTTGAGAATATCTGCCGCAAGATTCTCAACGACAGCGATGCAAAAAAAGTTGAGAGCCTGAGGCAGGAAAACATCATAAGCGTATCGGCATTTTCGCCCATGATCGAAGACAGGCTGAGCATTGACGGCAAGAACATCAACCTCAGCCTGGCAATCCGATATAACAAACAGGAAAATAAGACTTACCTTTGGGTGGCAACACCTGTAGTGAATACCGAATACTAAGTATCCGCACGGGCTTTAGGCTTGTCCGGATCGGATTTCCGCATGTCATATTCAGGATATCCGGAGCAAGGAAAATTTCAAAAGGAAAGGAAGAGCTCACTTGGCTAAATATGTTATAAGCGAAGGTGTACCTTTAAAAGGCAAAGTAAAAGTAGATGGTGCAAAAAATTCAGTTCTTCCAATAATAGCGGCATCCCTGTTAGGTGAGTCAAAAAGTATTATTGAAGAGGTTCCTGATCTATATGATGTAAAAATGATGTGTGATCTGGTAAGATCGCTGGGAGCGGAAGTATATCCGCAGGAAAATAATTCATCCATCGGGTTTTACGCAGGGAATATTACCAATTCCACAGCACCCTACGAGCTGGTCAGCAAACTCCGGGCATCGTTTCTGATAATGGGCCCGTTGCTTGCCAAAACAGGCTTTGTAAGGGTTGCCCTGCCGGGAGGCTGCGCTATTGGTTCAAGACCTGTAGACCTGCATTTGAAAGGGTTCACCGCTCTTGGAGCGGAGATTGCCCAGGGCCATGGATATATTGAAGCGCGAAGGTCGAAAAGGCTGACAGGAAATAAAATTTACCTGGACTTCCCCAGCGTGGGAGCAACAGAAAATATTTTAATGGCCGCCGTTCTTGCGGAAGGCCAGACCAGCATTGAAAATGCCGCAATTGAACCGGAAATTGTTGATCTTGCAAGCTATTTGAATGAAATGGGTGCATGTATTAAGGGAGCTGGAACAGATACCATCAGGATAGAGGGTGTGGAAAGACTTCTGGGGTGTACGCACACTGTCATACCCGACAGGATCGAAGCGGGAACATATATGGTTGCCGCTGCAATTACAAACGGAGATATAGAGATTGAAAATGTAGTGCCGGACCATCTGAAGCCCATAATGGCGAAGCTGAAGGAAAGCGGATTGGAAATAAGTGAAGAGATATCTTCTATAAAGATAAAAAGCACGGGAGTTTTAAAGCCTGTGGACGTAAAGACACTTCCGTATCCGGGTTTTCCCACCGACATGCAGGCTCAGATGACCTCGCTGCTCAGCCGCACCCAGGGGACGAGCATAGTGACGGAAACAATTTTTGAAAACCGTTTTATGCATGTAAGTGAATTGAAAAGAATGGGAGCAAACATCAAAATCGACGGAAGGACAGCAGTAATAGAGGGAAAGCAGAGCTTGATGGGAGCCAGCGTAAAGGCCACAGACCTGCGCGCCGGCGCGGCTCTGGTACTGGCCGGCCTGTCGGCGGAAGGGGCCACTGAAATAGGCGAGATACAGCATATTGACAGGGGCTATTGCAAGCTTGACAGGAAGCTGAAGGCGCTGGGCGCGAAAATTGAAAGGATAGAAGAATAATTTTGTATAGGTGAAGACTTTAATTAAAACCGTAGAAGAGGCTGCAGATGGTATCTGCAGCCTCTTGTACGGTTTTGTGCCGTTTTGTATTTGTAATTAAACAATTTTTAGAGTACAATTCTTATAGCTGAACTTGTATACAAGTTGTCAAGGTACGAGCTGAATAGGAAAAACAGTTGAATAAATAGTTGGGGCGGGGATACGGTTATGTTAAAAAGTCAGGAAATGCGTCATATTGCGGCAGAAGTCGATTCACTGAGAATAGGTACGGGGTGGACGGCAGAGGAGCTTGAAAAAGCCCAGATCATGGTCAACAGCTCCTGGGGGGACAGCCACCCGGGAAGCGTTCACCTGGGAGGGCTCGCGGATATCATAAAGGCCGGAATAGCGGAGAACAACGGCAAGGCGGCGCAGTACACC
>JAEWSZ010000104.1 GCA_023397905.1 Bacillota bacterium
ATAGTCCTGGGAAATACAAAGAAAAAGAGGGCCCTTGGAGAATCCAAATACAATGAAAGGGTCAGCGAGTGTGCCGAAGGCTTAAAAATACTTCAACAGTACCTGCCGGAGAAAAAGAACCTCTGTGCCATAACCGCGGCTGAGTTTGAAAAATTCAAGGATAAGATAGAAAGTGAAGTTGTGAGAAAAAGAGTGACCCATGTTATTTATGAAAACGACAGGGTTTTAAAAGCTGTGGAGGCACTGAAAAGGAATGATATAAAAGAGCTGGGAAGATTGCTCGTTGAAGCAAACGATTCCATCAGGGACCTGTATGAGGTTACAGGAAAAGAACTGGATACCATGACCGCAGAAGCCATGAAGGTGGAGGGCGTTATTGGAGCCAGAATGACCGGCGCCGGTTTCGGAGGCTGTACCGTCAACATAGTCCCGGAAGACAAGGTGGAGCTGTTCATCGAACAGGTGGGAAGAAACTACAAGGAGCAAACAGGCATAACACCAGAATTTTACGTGAGTGAAATATCTGACGGTGCCAGGGAAATAAGGCAATAAAAATCCGCTTGCGGATTTTTGAGGCGCGAAGAGAGTGATGTGAACATGAGAGTGTGCTTCGCGCTGGGATGGAGCTAGAGAGATAAAGCAATAAAAATAATTTAATCCCGGCGCAGTCTGGTTGACCGGCGCATATGGGAGAACGGAGGGTAAAATGGCAGTTTTAGTAACAGGCGGCGCAGGCTATATAGGAAGCCACACAGTGGCCGAGCTTCTGGAGGCCAATGAGGATGTCATTGTCCTGGATAATCTGGAAAAAGGCCATAGAGAGGCGGTGCTGGGAGGCAAGTTCATACAGGCCGATCTCAGAAACATAGAAGAAATCAGAAAGGTTTTCAAAGAAAACACTGTTGAGGCCGTGATCCACTTTGCAGCATATATTGAAGTGGGCGAGAGCGTTTCAAACCCTTTAAAGTATTATAACAACAATGTAATAGCTTCCCTTAACCTGTTGACGGCAATGCAGGAAGCGGGAGTCAACAAAATAGTGTTTTCATCCACGGCGGCGACTTACGGGATACCGGAGAATATTCCCATAAAGGAAAGCGACAAGACCGCTCCCATAAATCCATACGGTGAGACCAAGCTGACGGTTGAAAAAATTCTGAAATGGGCCGACGGCGCATATGGGATAAAGCATGCCGTCCTCAGGTACTTCAATGCCTGCGGCGCTCATATCAGCGGAAAGATCGGCGAAGCCCATTCTCCCGAATCCCACCTGATACCTATTATATTGCAGGTGGCCCAGGGCAAGAGGGATGAAATAAAGCTGTTCGGAAACGACTACAACACCCCGGACGGGACCTGTGTAAGAGACTACATCCATGTATCTGACCTGGCCCAGGCTCATGTGCTCGCCCTCCGGAACCTGAGAAAGGGAGCCGAAAGCAATGTGTTCAATCTCGGCAACGGCAAAGGCTTCTCAAACAGACAGGTAGTAGAGGTGGCAAGAGAGGTCACCGGCAGGACCATAAAAGCCACGGACGCCCCCAGAAGGCCTGGAGATCCGGATACGCTGGTAGCCTCGGCTGAAAAGGCAATAAGTGTATTGGGCTGGAAGCCAAAATACAATGATCTGAATAAAATCATCGAAACCGCCTGGAACTGGCACAAGAACCATCCAAACGGATACGGCGCGTAAATAGCGGGCATTGGGACAGTGCCCCGATGAAAGCATGTAACTTCCTTGCGGTTTGAGATATAGATTTTAAACGTTGATAACAGAGATATGGCGGCAACCTCCTGGCTGCCGCCGTGTTCTGTATAAGTGCGCAAGTTTTATTCCTCAAAGGATAAATTTTGGGGGTAATCCGGAAATACCTCAGCAGGAACAAAGTCAGTAGTTGGTGTATTGCAGTCTACCTCCTGGAAACTGACATTATCCAGCCACGCCTGCCCTTTACCGGACAATAATACCCCGATATTGATAATGGCCGCATTTTCAGGTACATCCAATACGCAGGAATAGTGGTTCCATTCCGTCGTTCCCACGATTGGCCTATTCTGCATGTTATCCAGTTTAAGGGCGGCGCTTAAAGCGCTGTCTATCCTCATCCATAATCCACACCAGCCAACGACATCTTGAGTTTTAACAAAACCGGAGTAACGGACTCTCTTACCCAGGAAATTTTTTGCGCTGAACTGCTGCATGATAGTTGCAAATTCGCCAACTTCAAATTCACTGGCAATGGATTTAATCGCTGCAGATTTTGTGCCCGTATTATAAATCAGCTTGTCTACGCTTGCCTGATATTTTTCAGGGGCTGTCCCTGTTATTATCCATTCTTTGATTCCTGTCTTAATATTCATATTGGTACCTCCTGTAATTAAATCTTTAATGGCCGTCCTGTATCTGCCTGGGGGCAATTGATATATGCTTTTGAAAGCCCGTGTAAAAGCTTCTTGCGATTCAAAACGGAAATTTATAGCAATGTCGATTATGGATATGTTGGTGGTAAGCAGGAGAGAGGCGGCGTTTGCAAGTCTGCGTCTTCTGATGTAATCGTATAGAGAAATTCCAATCTCACTTTGAAATGTCCTGTGAAAATAAAATTTTGAAAACCCTGCTACATTAGCAATTTTATCTAAAGACAATTCTTCGCATAAATTCATCTCAATGTAATTTATGGCCGTCTGAACTTCCTTATTGTCCGTCACCGGTTTCACCTCCTTACGATATGCATTATAGCATGATAATCCGATTTGTTTTTGATTATTCTTGCCTTCTTTGCGATTTGGCTTTCATTAGTCTTTTACCAGTCTGCCGGCTTTTTAAGACTTTTTGAGAAATACACCGTAAAATGTATTAAATGAATGAAAATAGGAGAACAATTAAACCAGGAGGAGTAAGGATTAAAGAAACTTTAAAAAATTGTAAAGGGGGACCGAGTCCATGCCAAACTTTCATGATGTTTTGTGCGAGATGCGGGGCATGGGCATATATATG
>JAEWSZ010000128.1 GCA_023397905.1 Bacillota bacterium
ATGCAGCAGCTTGACCTGGAGGTGGCCAGCGAATTTCTTGTCATGGCCTCGACGCTTCTGCATATAAAATCCAAAATGCTGCTGCCCGACAAAAAGGAGCAGAAGGAGGAAGAACTGGACCCGAGGGAAGAGCTGGTAAGGCGTCTGGTGGAATACAAGAGATACAAGGAATTTACATCGGAACTCAAGGAAATGGAGAAAAATTGGGAAATGACCGTTTTCAGACTTCCCGAGGCTCTTGATATACCGGCCAGGGAAGAAATACTTGAAATAGATCCCCAGATATTGAGACAGCAGTATCTGGCCATCCTCGAAAGAAATAAAAAGAAAATAAACGCCGGAGCCAGGAATATAACCAAACTCATCGAGCATGAGAAGGTGTCCCTTAAAAGCAAAATGAGAGAGATCGTAAAGCAGCTGCTCAATAAGGTTTCCTTTAAGTTCTCGGAACTTTTTTCATTTAAGACAAAATCGAAAACAGAGGTTGTAACTGGTTTCATGGCCATTCTGGAGCTTGCGAAAATGAAAAAGGTAAAGATTATCCAGAACCGGCAGTTTTCCGATATACAGATTGTGGGCAATACTGACCATGAAGCGGACGAATATGAATTGTACAACGATATTGAAGATGATGTGAGGGAGTTTTAAATGGACGCAAGTACCAAGGATATAAGTACTGAAGACATAAATACTAAAGACATAAATACTAAAGACGTAAATACTAAAGACATAAATACTAAAGACATAAATACTAAAGACGTAAATACTAAAGACATAAATACTAAAGACGTAAATACTGAAGACGTAAATACTAAAGACGTAAGTACTATGGATATAAGCACAATTGAGAGCATTATTGAAAGTTTGATTTTTTCATACGGCGACGCCCTGCCTCTGGACAAGATATGTGAAATACTTGAGCTGGACAGAAAAACAGCCAGAAATTTAATGAAGAATTTTATTGATTCCTACAATTCCTCCAACCGGGGGATTATTTTAAGAGAGATAAATGATAAGTATCAGATGTGTTCAAATCCCCGGTATTTCGAATACGTGTCCAAGCTGTATCAGGTGAGGCAGAAGCAGGCCCTTTCCCAGGCTGCCTATGAGGTTTTATCGATTATTGCCTACAATCAGCCAATTACAAGGGCAAAGATAGAGCAGATAAGAGGGGTGAATTCCGACAGCGCGGTTACCAGGCTATTGGAAAGAAACCTGGTCAGGGAGGCGGGGAAGCTTGACGTGCCGGGAAGGCCAAGGCTGTACGAAACCACCGACGAGTTCCTTAAATGCTTTGGCTTCAAATCCGTGAGAGACCTGCCAATGCTGGACATACAGGACCTTAGCGAGCTGAATCTCCAGGAGCTGATCGATGAGGAGAGCAAATAGTTAATTATTCGTTAATGATTCAAATGAAAATATTTTGTCAAAAATAACCAGGAGGTGATATCACTCTTGGTTATTTTTTTAGCTGTCACAATTCTGATATTATTAATTGTCATATTAATGCAGTGCAGATTGACCGTGGGCTTTACTTTTTCCATGGAAAGCTTGGCATGTTCGGCTTTTGTGACTGTTTACCTGTTTGGTAAAATACCCGCTAAAAAAATAACCGTATATCCTTTAAAAAAAAATAAGAAGAAAAAAGGGGATAAAGCCGGGAAAGTACGAAAGAAGAGCGATTTAACCCAGCTGCGTATGAGTGTCTGGGTCCTGGCAAAGCTATTTTTCAAAAGCCTCATCATAAAGGACTTCAGGCTATATGTAAGGGAGGGGACAGGGGATGCCTGCCAGACGGCATTATTGTACGGGCTGCTGTGGAATCTGGCCGGATTTATGCAAGGGTGTGTTTTGCAGAGATTTAAAGTTAAAAATAAAGAATTTAAAATAGAGACGGATTTCAAGGAAAAAGTGTGGAAACTTAATTTTGATTGCATATTTAGCCTAAAAATTGTAAATATTATATCCCTAGTGAGAGAATCATTAAAAATATATTTAAAAAATAGAAAAGGTGGTGATGCTGGTGTCAGATCATCCAATAGAAGGACTGATGACTACAGCCATGCAAAGTATTAAGGAAATGGTGGATGTGAATACGATTGTAGGCGATGCCGTACAGGCTCCCGACGGTACGGTCATAATACCAATTTCAAAGGTCAGCTTTGGTTTTGCGGCTGGAGGCGGAGATTATTCTGCCGAACATGAAGCCTCGGAAGAAGAAGAAAACCAGAAAAAATTTCCCTTTGCAGGCGGAAGCGGAGCAGGAGTTTCAATCAATCCTGTCGCTTTCATGGTATGCGGCCAAAATCATATCAAACTGCTGCCGGTAAATGTAAATTCTTCGGTGGACAAAATACTGGATATGGTCCCGGACCTGGTGGAAAAGGCAAATGAGTTTCAGAATTCAAAACTGTCACAGAAAAAGGAAGACAGGAAAAAAGAAAAAAAGGATGAACCAAAAGAAAGCCCTACAGGTGAATTATAATTTTTGATTATAAAGGGACTGCCGCAAAATAACAAATGCAATTTTGATATTGCATTTCCCACATGTTTTGCGCAGTTCCTTTTGACTGCTCCACGGAATTGACAGGAATGGCACTTGACTGCTAAAAGGCCTGATTATAAAATATGCTTATGTATTTTAATCAACAGTTTAAATGAGAAGGAAAATCCAGATGAGATTGCAGAAGTTTCTGGCCCATGCGGGAGTTGCTTCGAGAAGGGCCGCGGAAGAGATAATAAGACAGGGAAGAGTGACTGTAAACGGGGAAAACATCACTCATATGGGTGTTGACGTATCCGATACCGATACGGTTACGGTGGACGGCAGGGTAATAAATTGCCGGGAAGAGAAAATATACATAATGCTCCATAAGCCTGTGGGCTTTGTTTCCAGTGCGAAGGACCAGTTCGGAAGGCCAACGGTTTTAGACCTTGTCACCGGTGACGGCATGCGTATTTATCCGGTGGGAAGACTGGACTATGATACTTCAGGGCTTATTCTGCTCACTAACGACGGAGATTTTACATATCGGATGACCCACCCCAAACACGAGATAGAAAAGGTTTATGAAGCTCTGGTATCGGGAATGCCTTCCCGGGACGAGATAGGACGCTTCGAAGCCGGCCTGGAAATAGAAAACTACACCACGGCCCCGGCAAAGCTGAAAGTACTGTTCACGCAGGGAGAAAACACCCTTGTGCAGGTAACCGTCCATGAGGGCAGGAACAGGCAGGTGAGAAAAATGTGCCAGGCAATAGGCCACAAGGTGCAGAAGCTCAAAAGAATATCCATAGGTCCTGTGGAGCTGAAGGAGCTGCCGGAAGGAAAGTGGAGAAGGCTGGAACCCGAGGAACTGGAAAGCCTGAACTTTTTTGCTAATCAATAATAGAGTAAGTGCCTATGATGGTCAAAGTTATCAGGAAAATTGCAATATACAATAATAAAAGTACAAGCGCGATTATAACAAATATCCCTCTTATTTTAAAATGCTTGTTTAAAAGGAAAAAGAATTCGTTGAGAGTAAAGGGATTGTTGAAATTTTTGTAAAGCTTGAGATTTACAGAGGCCTTATAGAGCGAAATACCGGAAAAGATCATGGGTACTCCTATGGCTGTGGTTATAATTCCCAGGCAGGTAATGGAGCCCATTACAATAGTAAAAATCCCCAGAAATTTCATCCATCCCGCAAGGCTGTCAATTACCGGGTACAGATTGGGACTGCCGGGATTGCCTGCCGCGGAGATGCTGATGTTGCCTCTGCCGTCATGGGGAATGTTTTGAAGCGGCCTGAAATTACCTGTTTGATTATCCATGAATACGTCTCCTTAGAGTATGATGATATGAGAATTATATCATGCGCTGTTTGCAGCCGCAAGAAGGCAGAAGCCGTGGCAGGAATTTGAATATGGAGGAACCAGTATGTGTATTTTAAAAAATTCTTTGGCGCAATCACATCAAATAGTGGCAAGTATAGTTGAAAAAGGCGACACAGTTGTGGATGCCACTGCCGGAAACGGGAACGATACCGTATTTCTGGCGGAACTGGTGGGGGAAGAGGGGCAGGTCTTTTCCTTCGACATCCAGGAAACGGCTTTGAATTCCACCAGAAAGAAGCTTGAGGCCGGAAAGCTTCAAGGCAGGGTCCGGCTAATAAAGGACGGGCATCAGAACATGAGGGAATACATAAGCTCGCCTGTTAAAGCGGTAATGTTCAATCTGGGATATCTTCCGGGCGGGGATCATTCCGTAGGCACAAAGGGCAATACTACCATAGAGGCCGTTAAAAAAGCAATGGAGCTGCTGACAGTGCACGGAATCGTCAGTATAGTGGTTTATTACGGCGGAGACAGCGGATTTGATGAGAAAAATGAAGTGATGGATTTTATTAAAACCATAGATTGCAGGAGCTACACCGTTATGCAGACGGATTTTGTAAACCAGATCAATTGTCCTCCCATACTCATCTGCATAGAAAAAACTCAAAAAATACCAGGATCCGAAATTTGAATCCTGGTATTATAAAAGGGAATATTCCTCTGCCGCGGAGGGATGGTCTGCAGAGAGGGTCTACCCTTGGGTTTGTATTATGTATCTGATAGCTTTGATACATCTATTTGCTTGATCCGTTTGATGTGTAACGGCCGGCTTATCTGGAGGAGTAAGCATTTGTGGGGTCATAGCCCAGCCACAATTCCTGGGCGTTGGTCAGCCCGTCGTTGTCATAGTCCTCGTTGACGTCTGTAAGGCCGTCATTGTCGGTATCCGCTTTAGTGGGGTCGTAGTTCATTTTAAATTCAAGAGTGTTTATAAGGCCGTCGCCGTCAAAATCTTCATTTCCGTCCAGCACGCCGTTCCCGTTGGTGTCCGCTTTGTTGGGGTCATAACCCAGCAGCAGTTCCTGGGCATTGGTCAAGCCGTCTTTATCCGGGTCCTGATTGCCGTTGTTTATTGGAGTGCCTCCTGAACGGGGGTTTTTAGGGTCAGTTCCGGCCTTGAATTCCTGTATATTTGTATAACCGTCCTTATCAAAGTCCTCGTCGCCGTCCTTTATGCCATTGCCGTTGGTATCGGGCTTGGCAGGGTCATAGCCCAGCTGATACTCCTGGACATTGGTCAGGCCGTCGCCGTCCAGATCCTCATTGCCATCCTTTATGCCGTTACCGTTGGAATCGGGCTTGGTGGGATCATAGCCCAGCTTGAATTCCTGAGCATTGGTCAGGCCGTCGCCATCCAGGTCCTTGTCTCCATCCTTTACATGTCCGGGGTTGGGGTTCGGATTTGGAGCGGGGTTATTGGTCTGGGCTTTTTTCGGATCGGTGCCGTTTTTGAACTCCTGGGAGTCGGTTATGCCATCCTTGTCAAAATCCTCATCGCCGTCTTTTATCTTATCCCGGTCGGTATCTGCCAATCTGGGATTATAGCCCATTATATATTCCTGCTTGTTTGTAAGTCCGTCATTATCAAAATCTTCATCTCCGTCCTTTATACCGTCCTTGTCGGTGTCAGCCAGTGCAGGATCGGTTCCAAGCTTGACTTCCTGGATATTTGTCAGGCCGTCGTTGTCAGTATCCTCGTCACCGTCTTTTATCTTGTCGCCGTCGGTATCCTTTTTGGTTGGATTGAGATTTAATTTGTACTCGACGATATTTGTCAAACCGTCTTTGTCACTATCTATGTAGGCGATATTATACCCTTTCAGTTTATATTTATTTTCCCAGCTGTCGTCAAGTTTGTTACAGTTTTTATCGTTGCTTTTTACACTAGTCTTGACCGTGCTCTTGCCATTGCTCTTAGCCTTGGAATTATTGGCCGAAACAGCGGCCGTAAGCTGAATAATCATGGCGGATGCCAGCGCCAGAGCCGATATCCTCTTTAACATACTTTTTCTACTCATAAATTGCTCCTTTCGTTTTTGGACAGTTTTTTTACCAAAGTCAATTATGGTTGAAAATCTTTGCCTTCCAGGCGAAGATTACTTTTAAGCTGGCTTTCAACGCAGTTTGGGTTTGTATGATTTTTTTATACTTAGGAGGCTTCAGCCTCAAACCCAGACTATCGGTTTTCAACCGATATAATTGACTTTTATTTCTTATTAGATGTTTCGCGAAAGTATGCTGATTTATGGGTAGAAGTAAAAAACATGTAACCTATTTGTAATTTTTACTGCCGTACGATTTAGTTCCTGAACTGATTTTATTGCGGGTGTTTGACCAGGAATTCTTTTTTATCCGGGTATTGTTTTTGCTTTTATATGTACTGTTAGTACTGTTTTTTACCGAGCTGTTTCCCCGGGTATCTTTTTTCCCATAGGAATTTGAATTTTTACCTGTGTCATTTGTTTTAGTATTATATTTATTGCTGGAGTTGCCGGTGTAGTTATAATAATAACTGCTGCCGCTGTTTTCCTTTTTGTCCGCAGAGCTTTTTTTCCGGCCGGAGGAAGACCTGTTATCGGTTTTGCCGCCGTTTCCGAAGCCGGCCCCTAAGGTTTCTTTACCGTATTTGAAGGTGTTTCCGGAAGTACTGGTATTGCTGACATTGGACCGGGATATGTTTTTATTGAAATAGAAATCGTAGAAGGCGCCTGTTTTCTTGTCCTTTGAACTATAGGAATTTTTTACGGCGGCGCTGTTCAGCATGTCGGAAACATGGGCGGTCTTGGCATTTTCAACGGTCAGATCAGGATTGCTTTTCTTCATCTTTTCATACAGTTCATATCTGCCCATGGAAATATTGTTTTCCGAGGCAGTTTTATGAACCTGGGGGGAGACCTTCATTACCTCCGGCGTTTTGCTTCCGGTTTCAGAGGCGATTGAAATGGTGCTTATTTCAGAAAGGATGCTGTCCAGAGCCTCATCTGCAGAATTTTGCTTATCATTGTCTTTTTTCTCGGCTATGGAAGCCGAAACAAGTACTTCATTATTAATATTGCCGCTTACATAGCCCAATTTTTCGGAAGAGTCAATTACATGGGTAATGGCCTGTTTGACAGGGAGATCAGCAAGTTTTAAGCTTTCCAGGAGAGTTTCGGCCTCTGTGTTCAGCGGCTTGGCCGCAATGACCCTGGAATCCTTGTTTATTGAAAACTCAATACTGGGATTTATATCCAAATCAATATAAGCAAATACATTATTGGGGCTGAAAAGCTGAAAGTACAGCACGGAACAAAGGATCAACACAAGCAGGCCTGCCGCGAGAGCAGTAAACTTCATATAGCTTCCGGCCGCTTTAATCATGTCCGATTTCCGGAATTTAAGCTGCTGCCCCACAAACATGTCAGGCTGCTTTTTTACAGAAATAAAATCGCAATTTTCAGTCATGACTATAGCGTGCTTATCATTTAGTTCAAGTATTGATCCTTTGAATTCAGTCATCTTTTCTTCCGCCTTTCTCAATATTTTCAACATATCCCTGCATGACCTCCAGTTCACAGCTTAGAATCAGATATACAGATATAATGAATTTTCTGTTTCTCTCTATGGTCTTATGATTTACATCAACCAATTTCATCAGGTCTGACATGGGTATGTTTTTCTTCTTATTCAGCTTGTCGGACAGTTCCTTGTTTTCGGCCAGTATCCGGGCTATTTTTATAGACAGCCTTTTTGAATCCATGTGTTTCGGCGCATCTTTAATCAAGTCTTTCAGCTCAATGCCAAAAGAATTGAGTTTTTTTACAAAACCTTCAATTTCTTCTTTGGTTTCAATATTTTCAAATTGTGAGCTGGAATCTACCGTAAAATATTTTTCTTCAAAAAGAATGCCGCTTTCAGATTCGCCTCTTGAAAAATAGCTAAGCGGAAAGACTTTGTTGTTTTTTCTGTCTTTTCTTATAAAATCCACAAGCCTTCTTTTTATAACTGTTTCTGCAAAGTTCAGAAAGCCCAGGTTTCTGTTTTCTTCAAAGCAGTCTATTGCCTCGTTAAAGCCCATAAGGCCAACACTGTATTCTTCACTATTCTCTAAATCGACGTAAGTGCCCGTAGTTTTTGAAACTACCTTGATAATAAAAGGTTTATAATCATTTATTAATTTTTCACGTAATTCGTCATCTCCATTTTTAATTTTCCTGATGATGTCTACAAGAGCTTCGGAATTTCGAAGAGATTTTTTAAAATCTCTTTGGGATTTATTAAATATATGTAAAATAGCCAACAATATTTCACTCCTTACTACATTATTCGTAAATCCGGAGGATTTTAAGTGGGTGTATCATGAAAAAAATTGAGAGCGCATACGGCGTCAAAAAAATATTTGCCGGATAACTTACATAAAGTATATCCGCTTTATTCATAATAATAAAGATAAAAATCTGCCATGGAAAATAAAGGATGGAAATAATCTAAAAGTGCTATGACTATTGACACACTTTTTGGGGTAATATATAATTATTACTAGGTAATAATAACTAATAATATTCATAGGTAATAATTCAATCAAGCTGGTTGGAACAACCCACAAGCAGCTTTTTATCACTATTTTAGAATACGGTTTACGTATTCATGGGAGGTTATATGTCACAAAGTGAAAAGATCGAAAATTTAAAACATCTCAAAGAATCCATCGCTCTCGGCGGAGGACAGGATAAAATTGAAAAGAGGCATACAGAGGGAAAATTATCGGCCAGAGAAAGAATAGAGCTTTTATTTGACGAAGGCAGTTTTGTGGAAGTGGACGCTTTTATTGAGTCCAGATGCTTCGACTTCGGAATGCAGAAGAAAAAGCTTGCGGGAGACGGCGTCGTTACGGGATATGGCACTGTAAACGGAAGAAAAGTTTTTGTAGCATCCCAGGATTTCACCGTTATAGGCGGCTCTCTTGGAGAGATGCACGCAAGGAAAATAACAAAGGTTATGGATATGGCCTTAAAAATGGGAGCGCCGTTCATAGCAGTCAATGATTCGGGCGGAGCGCGTATAGAAGAAGGCCTTGATGCCCTTTCAGGCTATGGAGATATTTTTTACAGGAACACTCTTGCATCTGGCGTTATTCCCCAGATTTCAGTCATAATGGGACCCTGTGCCGGCGGCGCGGTATATTCTCCCGCAATTACGGACTTCATATTCATGGTTGATAAAACCAGCCAGATGTTTATAACAGGTCCGCAGGTTATCAAGTCCGTTACCGGTGAGGACGTATCGGTTGAGACATTGGGGGGAGCCGATGTACACACTGCCGTAAGCGGTGTCGCACACTTCAAGTCCTCCAGTGAGGAAGAGTGCATAGAGGATATAAAGAGGCTGCTCAGCTTCATTCCGGATAACAACGTCTCGGATACCATTTATTACGGTACCGCCGACAGTGCGGACAGAATAACAGAAAGCCTGAACAGTATAATTCCCGAAGAGTCCAACAAGCCCTATGACATGTATGGATTCATTGAGGAAATAGTTGACGACGGCGATTTTTTTGATATACACGGCGCTTTTGCCCAGAATATAATCATCGGCTTCGGAAGATTGAACGGCAGGTCCGTGGGTATTGTGGCAAACCAGCCAAAAGTTATGGCGGGTTCGCTGGATATGAACGCGGCCGACAAGGCTGCGCGTTTTGTGCGGTTCTGTGACGCCTTCAATATCCCCTTGCTTTCCTTGACAGATGTCCCGGCCTTCCTGCCTGGAGTTGCCCAGGAACACAACGGTATAATCAGACACGGCGCCAAGCTGCTTTATGCCTTCTCGGAAGCCACTGTTCCCAAGATAAACGTAATCCTCAGAAAAGCATACGGAGGAGCCTATATAGCTATGAACAGCAAAACTATAGGCGCCGACATGGTTCTGGCATGGCCATCCGCCGAAATAGCCGTAATGGGCCCCGACGGTGCGGCCAACATCATTTTCAAAAAGGATATAACCGCATCCGAAAATCCTGCCGAGACCAGAAAGCAGAAAATCGAGGAATACAGGGACAAATTCTCAAATCCTTATGTTGCTGCGGCAAGAGGCTATGTGGATGACGTTATAGAACCGGCTGAGACAAGAAGCAGAATAATAGCGGCTCTTGAAATGCTGAATACAAAGAGGGAAAACAGACCGTCCAAGAAGCATGGGAATATACCTTTGTAGGATTCAGCAGTCAGGATTTAAGAATCAGAATAAAACCTTAAAGGCAGAAATCAGTAGCCGGGATTCAGCAACTAGAATAGTGTAAAGTATATTAGTGCATAAATTCTGCATTCACACTATAAAGCAAAAAGAAATGTCAATAACTTATTGAAGGTGCGTTTCATGCGTACAAGGAGGTATTTATGAGTAAATATATAATAAAAGTCAACGGAACCCCATATGAGGTTGAAGTGCAGGAGGTGGGAGGACCGGCTTCTCCGGCCGCAGCCAAGGCAATCAAGCCCAAGGCAAAAACAGCAGGACAACAGGCTGTAAAGACAGCACAACCAGCTGCGGCAAGCGCAGGGGATGTGGCAGCACCAATGCCCGGGACCGTATTAAAGGTCAAGGTGGCAGCGGGAGATACCGTTAAAAAAGGTCAGGTGCTCCTGATCCTTGAAGCAATGAAAATGGAAAATGAAATAGTTTCACCTGCCGACGGAAAAGTCGCCGCGCTGAATGTTGAACCGGGAAAATCAGTGACTGCAGGCGAGGTAATGGTGACAATCGCATAAAAATGCGGGGGAGCTTCCGGATATAATGCAACGGACCCATCCGCATTAGAAAATTTATGAAGAAAGGTATAAGAATATGGGAGTAAAAATTACTGAAACGGTTTTGAGAGATGCACACCAGTCGCTTATTGCCACCAGAATGAAAACAGAAGACATGCTTCCCATCGTTGAGAAGCTTGACAATATAGGCTATCATTCACTGGAGGCATGGGGCGGAGCTACTTTTGACGCATCCATGAGATTCCTGAATGAAGATCCCTGGGTAAGGCTCAGAAAAATAAAGGATGTTGCGAAGAAGACGCCTCTGCAGATGCTGCTGAGAGGCCAGAACCTGCTGGGCTACAAGCATTATGCCGACGACGTGGTGGAGTATTTCGTACAGAAGGCCATTGCCAACGGTATGGACATCATCAGAATATTCGACGCCTTAAACGACGTCAGAAATATAGAGACGGCCATCAAGGCGTGCAAGAGAGAAGGGGGCCATGCCCAGGGCTGCGTCTGCTACACCGTAAGCCCCGTACACAGCCTTGAGCTTTTTGTAAAGGATGCAAAGCAGCTTGAAAGCATGGGGGCGGATTCCATATGCATAAAGGATATGGCTGGACTTCTGGTGCCCTATCAGGCCTATGAGCTTGTAAAAGCCCTGAAGGAAAGTGTGAAAATACCTGTGCAGCTGCATACCCACTATACCAGCGGCGTTGCTTCCATGACATACCTAAAGGCCATAGAGGCCGGCGTGGATGTTGTCGACTGTGCCATATCGCCTATGGCCCTGGGAACCTCGCAGCCTCCAACGGAGCCGGTGGTTGCCACACTGAAGGATACGCCTTTTGACACGGGACTTGACCTGGCAAAGCTCAGTGAAATCGCAGACTATTTCAGACCGCTGAAGGAGAAATATATAGAGAGCGGACTCCTGGATGTGAAGGTCATGGGCGTGGACGTCAATGCGCTCATATACCAGGTTCCGGGCGGAATGCTTTCAAATCTTGTTTCACAGCTGAAGCAGTCAAATGCTCTGGATAAATTTGAAGAAGTGCTGAAGGAAGTGCCCAGAGTCCGCGAAGACTTCGGATATCCTCCCCTTGTAACGCCAACCAGCCAGATAGTCGGAACCCAGGCAGTATTAAATGTTATGACCGGCGAGAGATACAAGATGGTTCCAAAGGAGTCAAAGGGTATAGTAAAAGGCGAATACGGCAAGACACCGGCGCCTATCAGCGATGAGATAAAAAAGAAGATCCTCGGTGACGAAAAGCCTATTACCTGCAGGCCTGCAGATCTCATAGAGCCTGAGCTGGAAAAGATAAAGGACACGGCTCATGAATATATTGAGCAGGAGGAGGATGTGCTCTCCTATGCAATGCTTCCACAGGTTGCGGAGAAGTTCTTCAAGCAGAGGACCGAGGACCGGCAGAAGCCGGCGGCAGCCGCCCAGCCAAAATCCGAAGGAGTAAATCCGGAGGTCGTTGCGGCCATATCTGCGGTAGTGGCTGACATGGGAGCCAGCGAAGGCAGGCAGTATGCGGTTGGGAACATCTCGCCCCTGAACGGCGGACAGAACAGGTGGAGCCTTTACGGACAGCTGGAAAGGTTCAGAAACAAAATATAAATATAGAGCAGACAATAAATGAATTGTAATAAATTTTGTACCGTGCTATGTTGTAATCAACGATATTTAAAATGTGCGGAGAAATGGAGTCACATTAAAATAAAAGTTAAAGGCTTTTATTTTAATGTGGCTTTTTTGTTTATCAGAACCTTTGGTTCAAAAGTCGTTACCCTTCATGTGTCCGATTATGATAGAATAGATGAGAAGCACGGGATACAAAAATTATCAGAAGGTGAATCAATGAAAAAAAGTGAGATGATAAACCGCATAGAAGAAAACCCTATAATTGCCGCTATAAGAGACGAAAATGATCTGGAGGAGGCAGTAAATTCCCAGATAACCACCGTATTTCTCATACATGGGGATATTTTCAATATAAAGGGTATGGTTGACCGGTTAAAGTCGGCGGACAAAAGTGTTTTCATCCATTTCGATTTCCTTGAAGGACTGGGCAGGGATAACAGGGCCATAGATTATATCTCCGAGGTAATAAAGCCGGAAGGTATTATCAGCACCAAAAACGGCTGCATAAAATATGCAATGGAAAAAGGACTGTTTTCAATTCAAAGGGTTTTTCTGATTGACAGCCAGTCCTACGATATGGCCGTAAAGACCGCTCAGTCAGTACAACCCCACATGCTTGAGATTTTGCCCGGAATAATGCCGGAGATTCTAAAAAGGATAACAAAGCAGGTGTCCATGCCGGTAATTGCAGGGGGCTTCATAGAAAGCAAGGAGGATATCATAGGCACACTCTCAGCGGGGGCCCTGGCGGTTTCTACCGGAAGGAAAGAACTGTGGGTATTGTAGCAGACTGCTGCGGAGCCATATAAATTATAAAATCGGCAGATTACTCTGGTAATTTGCCAATTTTAATGTTACACTTTATTTATAACATAATATTCATGTGCGGAGATTTGGAGTCACATAAAAATAGAGGGTTTTAACCTTCTGTTTTTTGTGGCTCTTTTTATTTGTCTTTAATTAAGATAAAGGGGATGACGGATAAGATGCTTTATGATGTTATTATAATCGGAGCCGGGGTTACGGGAGCCTTTGCGGCAAGAGAACTGTCCCGGTACGACGTCAGTGTATGTCTGATTGACAGGGAGGCGGATGTTTCTTCCGGAACCAGTAAGGCAAACAGCGCCATCATACATGCGGGCTTTGACGCAAAATACGGAAGCCTGAAGGCCAAACTCAACGTGCGGGGGAACAGGCTCATGGGGCAGGTTGCCAGAGAACTGGCCGTTCCGTATAAAAAAACCGGTTCTATGGTATTGTGCTTTGATGAAAACGATCTGCATAAATTGCAGGAGCTGAAAGAAAACGGGGAAAGAAACGGCGTGGAGGGTCTTGCGATTTTCACAGGGGAGCGGCTGAACAGGCTGGAGCCCAATATATCAAGAATGGCGGTGGCCGCGCTGTACGCTCCTACCGCAGGTATTATCTGTCCATATGAGCTGACCCTGGCGGCGGCGGAAAACGCTGTGGAAAACGGGGTGCACATAAAGCTGGAAAGGGAGATAAAGAGTATTGCTTTTAAAGATAACAGATTTATTCTGAAAACAGATTTTGAAGAGCTGGAAAGCAGGTATGTCATAAATGCAGCAGGTCTGTTTGCGGGAGTGATTTCAAATATGGCGGGGGACACCGGTATCACAATAAACCCCAGAAAAGGTCAATATATGCTGTTTGACAAAAAGGCGGGCAATAGAGTAAATAAGGTTATTTTTCAGCTGCCTTCCAATAAAGGCAAAGGAATACTGGTTACCCCCACCGTTGACGGAAATCTGCTGATAGGACCCAATGCGGAGGAAATTGATGATAAATATGACCTGGTCACATCACAGTCAGGCCTTAAACAGGTGCTGGAAGCGGCAAAGGCTTCTGTGCCCGACCTGGACGTGCAGGAAGTAATAACCTCCTTCGCCGGCCTCAGAGCCGGGACCTCCCAGGGGGACTTTATAATAAGAGCTTCAGACGTAAACAGCAGGCTGATCCATGCGGCCGGAATAGAGTCTCCGGGGCTGACTGCCGCGCCTGCAATGGGAGAAATGCTGGTAGATCTGCTGAAAGCCAGCGGATTGGCCTTGATTCCAAAGAAAACTTTTAATCCCATAAGAAAAAGGCCTGTAAGCTTCAGGGATACAGATGAAGCTCAATTAAATGCACTGATAAAAAAGGAACCCGCATACGGCAGAATTGTCTGCCGGTGTGAAAAGGTCACCGAAGGGGAAGTGATAGCCTGCATTCACAGTGTAATAGGGGCAAGGAATTTAGATGGGGTCAAACGCAGAACGAGAGCGGGAATGGGCAGATGCCAGGGAGGCTTTTGCACCCCCAGGATCGTTGAAATATTGTCAAGGGAACTGGGGATTCCCATGGAGGAAGTGACAAAGAAAGGGGGCAGTTCAAGGCTGCTGGCTGAAAGAATAAAATAAGCGGACCGGTTATGCGGGCGGAACGGAGTTAAATATGAAGGAAACAGATTTGGTTATTGTGGGCGGAGGACCTGCAGGCATGGCTGCGGCCATAGAAGCGAAAAAAAGCGGCATAGACAGCATTGTTATTCTCGAAAGAGAAGGATGCCTGGGAGGGATACTTCCACAGTGTATCCACAATGGATTCGGACTGCACATTTTCGGAGAAGAACTGACAGGGCCCGAATACGCATGGAGATATATTGAACAAATACGGGAGATGAACATAGACTACTGTCTGGATACAATGGTTATGAGCATATCCGGGGACAAAATCATAACAGCTGTGAACAGTACGGATGGCCTGTTTAAGCTGAAGGCAAAGGCGGTGGTCCTGGGAATGGGGTGCAGGGAAAGGACCAGAGGAGCTCTGAGTATTCCCGGGACAAGGCCGGCAGGCATATATACCGCAGGTACGGCTCAGAGATTTGTCAACGTTGACGGATTTTTGCCGGGAAAAGAAGTGGTTATCCTGGGCTCCGGGGACATAGGGCTTATTATGGCCAGAAGGTTGACCCTGGAAGGCGCCAAGGTAAAAATGGTCTGTGAGCTGCAAAGTCACTCCGGAGGGCTCACAAGAAACATCGTTCAATGCCTGGAGGATTTTAATATTCCATTGAAGCTCAGCCATACGGTTGTAAATATTCACGGGAGGGACAGAGTGGAGGGTGTTACGGTAGCCGCGGTGGACGAAAATAAAATTCCGATAATGGAGACTGCCCGATATGTAAAGTGCGACACCCTGCTTCTGTCCGTGGGGCTCATTCCGGAAAACGAGCTTTCACAGGAGGCGGGAATACTGCTTGATCCTGCCACAAGGGGGCCGGTGGTGGGCGAAAGCATGGAAACCTCCGTTCCGGGAATATTTGCCTGCGGAAATGTAGTGCGGGTCCATGATCTGGTGGATCATGTTTCAAAGGAAGGTGCCGCAGCCGGCAGAAATGCCGCCGGATACATTCTTAATGGAATAAAGCCGGCTGAAAAGCTGACAGTAACGGTATAAAAGAAAACGAGTGTACCGGCTGTGCCGGAAATGGAGGTCATTATGGCGGAAATAAAGAAATTAGTTTGCATAATTTGCCCTGTGGGCTGCAAATTGGAGGCGGCCTGTGATAGGGAAAAATCGAAGATCGAAAATATAACAGGCAACAGGTGTAAAAGAGGAAAGGAATACGCACAGTCGGAATGCTTTAGCCCAGTCAGGACATTGACCGGCACAGTGGCAATGGATGGCCGGGCGGGAATGGTTCCTGTAAAGTCCCAAAAACCCGTTCCAAAGGCGTTGCTGCTGGATTGCATGAAGGAGGTCAACCGGTGCAGACTGCACAATTCCGTTAAAATCGGAGATGTTGTCATTAAAAATATTCTGAACACGGGCGTAAATATAGTTGCAACGGGTAACGCACTGAAAAATATATAAACTATGAGAGCTTGCTGCAATCTATGAAAGACTGCCCGGAGAAAGCTCGGGATATTGTATGGTTCCGGAGCCCGCAGCGGAGCATCTTTTATGAAGGTATATATAGTTGCTTTTATTGCTGAAAAATTCCAATATGGCTATATCGGAACCTTTTCTGATACGCTTGCCGCATTTCAGGCAGCAATAGTTTGAATGCTGCATTTTTGAATATGAGACGGCTGGGGAAATATCCTTCAGCTTCTGCCAGCTTTTCCAGCCCACCTTGCACAGGCATATCCTGTTGTCATAGTCGGACAATACCCATCTGAGCAGCTTGTGAAAGTGGAAGGGATACCGGGTATATTTGATGTATTCTGCGGGAAGGCCGAGATTTATGGTGTATAGCTCAAAGTTTTTTTCCACCACCTCCTGGATTCTGCCGGTGATCTGGGTCACATACCAGCAAAAGCCCTGGTCTGCCAGCCAGATTTTAAGTTTCTCAAACATGTAGCCCCGGCAGATTTCTATGGTTTCATACCTGCCCACATTCAGGGCATTAAAGGCCTTTTTGGCTATTTCCACCACATTGTCCAGGTACAGCTTGTCCTTAAAATTTTCAGTATTGTATAATTCAACGGGAATTATATCAAAGTAATATTCATTTGTTTCAGGCCGGTAAAAACCGATACAGGTACCGCCCACAAAACTGCCGCTGCCGGCGTCGTCAATCTGAATCATAAAACCTCCAACATCCGCAAAGAGCGGCCAAATTCCACAGGCGGATTTTGAGGCAAAACATGGATTTCCGCACTGGTCTGTCTTCGCTTTAGTATTGGTAAGATTGAAAATAATATGACAAGAAAAAGACAGCCGGATTATAATATTCTATTTAGTACAGTAGTGTAAAAATGCAGGAGCTTGATTTTTATCCTGCAAAAAGGTAATATAGTAATATATTAGTATAAATTTTGGCTGATATGGAAATAGCAATGCAGGACCATTACTCTTTGGCCTGTGAAACACTATAAAACAACAGGTAGGTTTGGAGGAGCTATGAACGGTATCCAGAAAAATAATGATCTGATAAATATAATACAGCAGAAATACGACAATTTCAGCAAAGGCCAGAAACTCATTGCAAAGTACATAGTGGACCACTATGACAAGGCCGCCTATGTAACTGCTGCAAAGCTTGGCGAAATTGTGGGCGTCAGCGAATCCACAGTTGTGAGATTTGCCATAGAACTTGGATTCGACGGGTATCCAAAGCTTCAAAAGGTACTTCAGGAACTCATAAAAAGCAGGCTTACCGCCGTTCAGCGCATAGAGGTTTCTTCAAACAGGATAAATGAGGACAACATACTGAAAAGCGTGATGCAGGCCGACATGGAGAAAATTAAAATCACAATGGAGCAGATCGACAATTCGGATTTCAACGCCATTGTGGAGACTATTCTGAATGCCAAGCGGATTTTTATACTGGGTGTCAGAAGTTCAGCTCCTCTTGCAAGTTTTCTTGGTTTTTACTTCAATTTGATATTTGACAACATCAGGCTGGTGCATACAAACAGTGTCAGCGAAATGTTCGAGCAGATAATACGCGCCCAGGAAGGCGATGTGGTCATAGGTATAAGCTTTCCCAGGTATTCAAAGAGGACCATAAAGGCAATGCAGTTTGCCAGGGATCAGGGAGTCAAGACCATTGCCCTGACCGACAGCGCAGAATCACCTGTAGCACAGACTGCGGAATTGTCACTGCTGGCGAGAAGCGACATGGCTTCCTTTGTGGATTCCCTTGTGGCTCCCTTAAGCCTGATCAACGCATTGATTGTGGCTATAGGAATGAGGCGCAAGACAGAGGTGTATAATATTTTTGAAAAGCTTGAGAAGATATGGGATGAATATGAAGTCTATGAGAAGGACGAAATGAATAATATCAATGAATAAAAGGACGGACATGGAAAATCGTAAAGTAATAGTCATAGGAGGAGGACCGGCAGGTATTATGGCTGCCGGAACCGCCGCTCAAAGGGGCGGCGAAGTCGTTTTATTGGAGAAAACGGACCGCTTGGGCAAAAAGCTTCTTATTTCAGGCAAGGGAAGATGCAATATAACAAATTCAGCAGATATCGAAGGCTTGATTGAAAATACTCCCGGAAACGGGAATTTTTTATACTCGGCCTTTTATACTTTTTCAAACCAGGATCTGATTGACTTTTTTGGAAAATTGGGCCTGGAAACCAAGGTAGAACGAGGGGGAAGGGTATTTCCGGTTTCGGATTCCTCCAGGGACGTGCTCCATGCCCTTCAAAAATTTTTAAACAGCAGCGATGTAAAAGTAATTACCGGTGCGCCTGTTAAAAATATTATTGCCGAGAACGGCGCGGTCTCGGGTGTAGAGCTGGAAAACGGCACAGTGATGAAAGCCGGTGCCGTAATTCTGGCTGTGGGCGGTATGTCCTATCCCGGAACAGGCTCCACGGGGGACGGCTATGGCATGGCCCAAAGGCTGGGGCATACAGTAACCGCCTTAAAGCCTTCCCTTGTACCTTTGATTGCAAAAGAAGAGTGGATAAAAGAATTGCAGGGGCTGTCCCTTAAAAATATTGCCGTTACTTTTAAAAATGGCAAAGGCAAAGAAATTTACAGCGATTTCGGGGAAATGATATTTACCCATTTCGGAGTGTCCGGGCCTGTTATCCTCAGCGCCAGCAGGCATCTTTTGCCCTATGATTTCAAGGATGTGAAGCTGAGTGTGGATTTAAAACCTGCTCTTTCGGAAGAAAAGCTGGATGAAAGGGTCCAGCGGGATTTTGAAAAGTACTCCAGGAAGCAGTTCAAGAATTCTCTGGACGACCTGCTTCCCCAAAAGCTGATCCCGGTGGTCATAGGGCTTTCGGAAATAGATCCCCTGAAGGCTGTGCACCAGATAACCAGGGAAGAGAGAAAAAGACTTGTGACGCTGCTGAAAAACCTCGAGGCCTCCATCACCGGAGCCAGGCCCATCAAGGAGGCCATTGTAACTGCCGGCGGTGTAAAAATAAACGAAATAAATCCTTCCACAATGGAGTCCAAAAAGGTTAAGGGACTTTATTTTGCCGGAGAGATTATTGACGTGGACGCATATACGGGAGGATTTAATCTGACAATAGCATTCTCCACGGGATACCTGGCGGGGACAAACTGTTCCGGGATCACATAAAAATCAGGAAATGTGACTATTTACCCTGAAAATTGGACATATTAAAAGCAGATGCGCCCGGGCCAGCCGCCCGGCCATATAGTCAATTGCTGACGGCCTTCAGCCCATATAATTGACTTTCTTGCAGGTATTGTATCCGATGAGGGAATAGGACATGAAAATGAAGGTTTTTAAAGTTTTTAAATTTATAAGAAGCCCGGAAAATAAAGAAAAAAATACTGTTTTTGAAAATATACTGTTCGGCGCATGCATTCTCTGTTTCGGAATACTCATTGCGGTACAGATAGTCCTGGTGACGCCGGCTTTAAGGGACAGGTTCAATCTGTATGATAAAAGCATTGGATTGCCGCTGAACGGGGACGAATATCTCTACAACCAGGGCAGCATTACCTTGAAGATCATGGGCGAGGATCCGGATCCGCTGCTGAGGATACTTGTAAACGGTGATTTTGTGGCGGCCTTTGACAAAAATGAAATGGGAGTAAACGTAAAAGACGGGGATGTCATTGAAATCGACGGCAGTCAAAGCCCCACGGGACATATAGTTCAGGTCAAATCTTTTTCGGACAATATCGACAGTAAATGCAAGAACGCAACAGCCACTGTAAACTCGAATATCCGGAAGCTGGTAAAGGTCCAAATAAACTAGAGGCCGCAGACAAGGCCCATAAACTTAAGATTGTTTTATAAATTAAAAACCTAT
>JAEWSZ010000227.1 GCA_023397905.1 Bacillota bacterium
GTCTGTATGACGTTAATATAATTGCCGTATCCCGTATCGGCGTCGACGATCATGGGAATATCGCTGGTAGCGGTAATAGCCCTCAGCTTTTCAGCCATCTGGGTCAATGTAAGCAGGCCCACGTCGGGAAGCCCAAGGGTGGAAGCTGCGCCGAAACCTGTCATATATGCGGCTCCGCACCCAGCTGCCTGCGCCATGACAGTCTGCAGACCGTCCACCACAAAAGGCGCTGTCACCGCCTTTCCCTCCTGTATTGTCTCTCTGAGTTTCTTTTCTGGTAACATAATAAATACCTCCCTCTCATGCCGGTTATCTCAATCAAACCGCGGTTTAAACCATCTATTAAATCCTGTCCGCTTTCTGCAAACGGAATAAAGTAGACTCAGAGTCTACCAATAATCAAAGTATACTCCGGGGCTACTTGATTGTCAAGGGATAAAAAAGGGCCGCCTCATTTGCAATTCGCAATATGCGGCGGCTCTTCAAAAAAAATTATTCGGTTTATTTTGTCCATTCAAGCTTTATCAGTGTAACCATTGCAGTACGAAATCATTTCACAGAACAGGTCCAGCAGCTCATCCCGGCCGGGGCCTTTGATACCCAGGCTGGCCTCTTTGCTGATCTGCAGATAAATGCCCTTGTTGACGGCCGATATCATGTTGGTGACAAGCTCCGGAGAATAGCTGCGGAACAAACCTTCAGGCTGGTTCGCCTTCAGGGATTCCGCCGTCTGGTTTACAAGCTCGGTATTCCAATAATTTATCTGGCGGTTGAGCTCATCCGGCACCTCCCCCTCCAGAGATTCGCTGTTAATCATCCAGAAAAGTCTCATAAAGCCCTGATGCTCGTTGGTAAAGTCATACAGGATTACAAGGGCTTTCTTTAATATCTCTCCATAACCCAGCCCCTTATAGTCGGTGTATTTTACCTTGTCGATCAGCATTTTGAGATACCTTTCAAAGATGCTGGCAAAAAGGGCTATTTTGGAAGGGTAATATTTATACAAGGTCCTCTTGGCGATATTGGCTTTTTGCGCAATATCAACCATTTTTATCTCCTTGTAGCCCTTTACCGCAAATAATTCTATTGCGGTATCCTGTATTAAAACACTTGTGACTTCTTTATTCTGACGCGGCATAACCAAGCTCCCGATACTAATTCCGTCCACTTCCGGATAAAATTTATTATTCCCATGCTACATGAATTATAGCAGAAAATCTCAGCGTATGCCAGTGAAGCGCAAATTATATATACAAATCAATAACAGCGTCAGCAGCCCGGTCCAACTATAATAAATTGCTGATTTCAAGATTTTTCAGCAGCAGCCCGAGAGGAATATCCTTAAGCGAGCTTATTCCCAGGCAGGTCTTTGCCGCATTTGCAAGCACCCTGACATCATACCAGCCCGGATAAATGGGGTCAACAGGCTTTTCCAGGTCTAACAGGCCGTACACCGCCATCATTGCGCTGCGAACGGAGTATTCTACCGTGAATACACAGTCGTGGGGTATCTCGGCATATTGGCCCAGGAAACCGAAATTCCGGCTGCCTGCGGGTATGACTTCAGGTCTGTCTCCTGCCACCCGGGGCATGAACTGTGATGTGATATAAGGCATCATGGCCGGTATGACATTTACAGTATGGGACAAAATCTCGGGAATGCGGTCTTTTAACCCCATGTGGTAAAGCAGCTCTTCAAACATTTCCCGTCCGGTACACTGGGAATAGGTCTTTTTGACATAGTCTCCCGGCACATCCATGTTCAGCGCGTATGCCCAGAGGACCTTGACGTTGTCGGGCTGCCCTATGAAATGCGGGTGTTTTGGCACTACCCAGCTCATCAGCCAGCTTGAATCCTTTATTGTGACCAGACCTCCCATGCCCGGCTTATCTCCTGTCAGCTTCAACACATGAGGAAATACAATCTCATCATCCTTCAGGGTTATGGTAAAGCTCATCCATTTGGTCTTGTCCACATCCGAACAGAATACTTCCGGATGGCCGAAATCAGGCGATTTCTTTGCAATCTTCTCCCAAACAGAGAAGCAGCCCTTGTCCTCCGAGCGGTCCAGCGGCGCCGGTGTGTTAATGTCTCCGCGCCTGGTGTTCTGGGTCATGGAACCGTTTGTGAACAGGAGGATATCATCGGCCCGGACGTCTACCTTTTGCGGTTTGCCGTCGCTGACAAGGTTAAAACAGGTTGCGGTTTTCTTTCCCTCCGAAAAATCAAAATCTATATCCGTCACTATGCAGCCGCACTTGAAATCCACCTCATTTTGCTGCAGCCATGTGATCAGCGGCAGTATCAGCGAATCATACTGGTTATAGTCGGTGTGCAGTATCCCCTTCAGGCGGTTCATGCCTCCGATGAGATGCATAAAGCGCTCCATGTACCTCTTGACCTCTACAACACTGTGCCAGGGTTCAAAAGCAAACATGGTCACCCAGAAATACCAGAAATTCGTTTTCAGGAAACCAGGAGTGAAATACTGTTCTATTGTGGTGGCTCCAAGGGCCTCCTCTGTCAGCATGTGCAATTTTGCCAGTTCCAGCGCGTTTTCACGGCTGAGGCCGAAGGACGAAAAATCGGCCGGAGTACCCTGCTTTTCCACCAGACGGCAATGTGACTCGATGGGCTCCTCCACATTCAGCCTGTGAAATTCGTCAAGTACGCTTACATCCGGGTCGGAAAGCGACGGTATGAAGCTGTAAAGCTCGCTGAAGCATTCGAAATGCGCCTCTATCTCACGTCCTCCCCTGGCGGTATAGCCTTTTTCCGCAGTGCCTGCTCCGTCCATGGAACCGCCTAACCTGTCCAGCTGTTCATATATGTGGACATTCTTACCTGGCATATGTGCGTCGTGAATCAGGAAAGCCGCCGCCGCAAGAGAACCTATCCCGCCTCCCAGCAGGTATGCACGCCGGTTTTCAATATTTTCCGGAGCCTTTGGATTAATTCTTTCATAGTTGTACATAAAATAGCCTCCTTTTATTTCAATTACTACCGGCTTTCAGCCAATAGTAATTGACTTTGGTAATACTCTCTTCATACACATGGTATTACAAAGAAGGAGGCCGCTCAATGAACAAAGTACGGCGAGTGTGCTAAAATTACACATTTTAACAAAAGTGTACAATTCCAAAGCCGGTTATTTATTTTCATCAAATTTTTTAAGAGTGAATACAATATTTCCGCTGATCATGCGGTCAATCTGCCTCAGTATCTGCTGGGGAGTTTCCCTCAGATCTCTTTTGAGCCAGGAAATGAAAATGCCTATCAAAGCGTTGGCATAAAACTCGCAGCATTCTACCCTGATCTCTTCCGACAGACGCATGTTTTCAGAAATATCGTCAATGACATTTTTCAGGAACCTGTAGAATACTCTGTACAAAAATGCTTCAAGATGATCCCGTCCCAGGGAATGAAAGGTGTTCAGGCAGATGTGGCGGTTGTCCGCGGTGTATTCCAGTATCAGCTGAAGCCCCTTCTTCCACTGGTCCAGCGTGCAGTACCTGTCAACGCCTTCGATTATCTCCCTGTTGTACATCCAGCCCAGCAGCTCATAAACATCATGAAAGTGGTTATAAAAGGTATGTCTTGTGCAGCCGCAGTCATCGGTAATCATCTTCACATGTATATGATTTATGGAATGGGTCCTCATCAGCTTTTTCAGTGAATTTGCCAGCGCGTTTTCCGTCACGGCAGAATTTGCCATAAAAGTACTCTAGCCTTTCTGGCTCACAAAATAAATTAATGACATTAATCCACGCATACCGTGAGCCGGATAAGGCGTGAATGGTACTCTAATGAGTCAATTACTATGGACTGCAAACCGGTAGTAATTGACTTTATAATTTTACCATGACAGAAGGCAATCTTCTACTGCCTTACGGCTGAGACTCCATAAAAGTCGGTTCCGAATCCATACCGTTCAATTTTCCCATAGCCGCTGCGGGATAGCAAATCCGCCGCAGCCTCGTATGAAAGCCGCTCTTCAACCGGAGGACCGTATTCTCCCCTTACCTTTACCTTTTCCCATTCAATAACGGCCAGCGTCCCTCCCGGTTTTAATATTCTGTTGATTTCCGCAATAAATCTATCCTTATCCTCAATTTCGTGAAGCACATTACTCACAATGGCAAAATCAACCGACAGGCTATCCGCCTTTAAATCGTATTCATCCGTTTTTATTCCCCGTATGTTTGCCAGACCAGCTTCCAAAGCCTTTCTTTCAATCTCTTCCAGCATTTCCGCCGAAATATCCATGGCATATACCAGGCAGGATGCCCCCGCTATTTCCGCCGCAGGCAGGGTAAAATAACCAATGCCGCAGCCTATATCGGCAACCGTATTTCCCTTTTTCAAACCCAGCCGTTCCAAGGTTGCGGCCGGAGGCATAAGGGCCCGCCTATTTTCATTGTCCAATCTGTTTTTGTTTTTAACGTCAAATTTATGGCTCAAACTCAATCACTCCCGATACTCAAATTATTAACATTTTTTCATTTTACTTACAACAATTAAGTACAACCTACATACCCCCACAGGGTACTATTGTATTATATAAGTCCGGTCCGGCCCTGTCAATTATTATATTTGAATATTACGATTTATATACAATAACCCTTCCTAAATTATTCCAGAATTTTCCGCACGGCTGTTAATCTCTCCGGTATGCTCCGCCGGAAGGTATTGAAACAAATAATTTATCGTGATAATATTGATCGTAGTGAATTTATTTGCGTACAATTTGATTAATCACAATATATAAAATTATGGAGAATACTATGGGGTCTATTTATGGGTTTATAAAAGAACATAAGCATTTTTTATGGGTTTTGCTGCTGATTCCTGTTCTGATTTGGTTTAAAATTCTGGAAATCACGCTGATTCCCGAGTACAACATACATTCGGTATTGGACGACCGTATACCGTTTCTGAAAATATTTGTTGTTCCATATATAGTCTGGTTTTTTTACATCGCATATGGAATAATATATACTGGCCTGCACGATAAAAAGGATTTTTACAAACTGCTCATTTCACTTGGGACAGGCATGTCGATTGCCTATATCATTTATATGATCTTCCCCAATGGGCTGTCCCTGCGTCCGGTTATAACGGAAAATGATATATTTTCCAATTTGGTGAAATTTTTATATGCCACCGATACACCTACCAACGTGTGTCCCAGTGTCCATGTAATAAATTCAATGGCAGTCAACACCGCGCTTGTAAATTCAAAGGATTTCTCCTCAAAGAAATACCACAAGGCGGCATCAACTATTTTGAATATATTGATTTGCCTCTCCACCGTATTTATAAAGCAGCATTCTATTATAGATGTTTTATCCGGGCTGATCGTAGCCTCGGTGCTGTACGTTTGTATATATTATATACCGTCACTGAGGTTTATTCACGGCAGTCAACATAGCACAAGTGTCAAATAACAAAGGGTGTGATTCTATGAGTTCAGTAAGTTTTAAATATAATATAGTTATATTTATTATTCTGTCTGTTTTAAGTACGGTTATATCTGTCAAAATGCCTGTGTCCTGTTTTAACTATAAAAAATGGCAGTTTAAAATGCGGACCTTTGAAAAGAACGGGGACATCTACCAGCATTTTTTTAAAGTTAAACGGTGGAAAAACCACATTCCCGAGTTGGGGGACTTTGTTAAAAGCATCTTCCCCAAAAAGCAGATTCTTAAGCTGAGCAGGGATTACCTGTACAGGTTTGCTGCCGAGACCTGCCGCGCCGAATTTGCACACTGGTGTATAATTTTTTCTTCCTTTATATTCAGATTCTGGAATGACGCGGCAATGTCAATATTTATGGTGCTGCTGGCAATTGCGCTTAATTTTCCGTATATAATAATCCAGCGGTACAACCGGCCCAGGATAATAAATATCCTGGCTCAAAAGAATCTTCTGAAAACAGAAGATTCCATGAACGACCAGTTGAACATGCTTTGTTAAGCCAAACCTTCAAGTTATACCACACCCACGGGGGCGGCATATATGACGAACTCATCATTGCCGTCAAGCCCGATGAGCTCATCCGCTGATTTCTGATCAAAAGCGGCGATGGCACAGGTACCGCAACCGATGGCGTGACAGCTCAAATACAGGTTTTGGACCACATGTCCCGAATCGATCAGCATGGCCTTATGGGCGTCGGTACAGTATCTCCACTCGCTTCTGTAAGGTACTGCGCTGTAGTAAAACACCGCTGCTGAATCAGCCGCCCACTTCTGTTGGCACAAGCTGTCCGAAACTGCTTTATTGAAATCCTCTACCGGCGTAATGAACTCTATGGCATGCTCCATGGGCAGGTAGTGATATATCCCTCTTTCAAGGCCATCTACTTTAAAAACCGCAATATATGTTTCAAAAGCGTGTCTTGCCCCGGCCGAAGGAACAGGCCTTATCGTTGCATAATTTTTTCCGCGGATACTTTTAACTCCCTGGGTTGACCAGAGTAAAAACGCTAATTGCTCAAGCGTTATATTTTCATCCTTATAAACGCGGTTGCTTTTTCTTTCCTCCAATAAATTCAGATAGTTCGTTTCCTTTATAACTTTGGAAAAATCCTTAGTCAGAGGAACAGTATCCCCCCTTGCCCGCGGTTTTGTTAAAGGCGGCTGCGGTATGCTTTTCTGCTGGTCAGATTCATATTCGGCATTTGCAAAATCGCTCTTCATCAATTCTCTATTGCTCATAATCCTGCTTTTTAAGTATTCGTTTTGTTCCATTTTTGCCTCCTGTCAAAATCCTATGATGTATTTTCCCTGCCATTATAGCATAATTTTCAAGTGCTATGCCACAAATACTGACCGGATAATTTGATGAAATTTGTATGAACCATCAATAATCATGGTACTTTCGGCAATCGCTGCCTGTGCATATCTTCGTGCATTCCAGCAGTTCATCTGCAACCGCAGCCCAGTTTTCTGCCGCTTTTTGACACTTCGCTGACAAATGCCTCACCTCCTCTGGGCTTTCCAGATCGGTTGAGTGAGCTCCTGAGGTTTCAACCATTTTTGTGAGCATGTCCGGGTTATCCAGCAGCGGACACGGACGCAGGTGGTTTTCATTGAAGGGCTGTCCTGCCCGGTAAGCCATAAACAAAGGGGACTTTAAAGCCTCCAGTAAAGTTTTTTCGCGAATGTTTGAATCTGAGTAGTGGATAAAAGCGCAGGGTTCCATATCGCCGTTGGCATTGATATGCAGATATCTTCTGCCGCCGGCAATGCAGCCTTCGGTGTATTCGCCGTCATTCCAGAAATCCAGCGTAAAAATAGGCTTGGTTTCACGGAAACCTCTAACCTGTTCATACATAAACCTTCTTTGTTCCGCATTGACCATGAGTTCAGGGACCGCCCGGTTTCCTACCGGCATGTATGTAAAAAACCAGCAAAATTTTGCGCCCCATTCAATCATCTGATCGAAGTATTCTTCAGAACCTATGATCTCATAATTCCTGCCGGTATAACAGCAGGAAATGCCGAACAGTATCCCCCTGGCCTTAAGAAGCGCCATAGCTGCTTCAACCTTCTTAAAAGTTCCGTTGCCGCGCCGGAAATCAGTGTCATTTTCAAAGCCTTCAACACTGATGGCCGGAATAAAATTCTTTACCCGCAGTATTTCGTCAGCGAATTCCCCGTCAATGAGCGTACCATTTGTAAAAGCCGCGAACTGGCAATCGGGATGTGCCTCGCATATACGGATAATATCGGCTTTCCTTACCAGGGGTTCGCCTCCGGAAAAAAGAAAAAAGTAAGTGCCAAGCTTATTTGCCTGGCATATGATACTGTCAAGTTCTTCATAGCTCATGTTCAGCCTGTCCCCGTATTCGGCCGCCCAGCAGCCTGTACACCGGAGGTTGCAGGCCGAAGTGGGATCCATCAGAACTGCCCACGGAATGTTGCAATTGTGCCTCTCCCTGAGTTTATCTTTTGAATCGCTCCATTTAAGACTGGCATTTATAATAAAGTTTTCAAGAAGGCTCCGGCGGATACCCTCGTCAATGTCGGTCCATAGGTTTATAATGTACTCATACCAATTATTCTCCGGATCGGATATGACATTTTTAACGGCGGCCAATTGCGCCCTAAGAGAACCTTCGGGTATAACCGTATCCCAGAATTCCGCAATCTTGGGAAGATTATTCCTTACGTCGCGGTTGATATAATCATAGGTCTTGCGCAGAGCAACAGCCTGCAGATTGGATTTTATGCTCATGAAATCAGTTCCTTTCCCAGGGATTATTTATCCAGTATGGCACTGGCCTTTTCACACACTTCGTAAATTTCATCATACTTTTGATCGATCATGGGAGAGACCTGCTCTGTTTTTTTCCTGCGGATATTCAGATAACAGAAATACGGGAGTATCCAGCCTGCAAAACCCGGGATTGCCAATATCACCGAAAGGGGCAGCATATCCGCAAGATAGGCGAATACGGAACCGGCCATGAACGCCGTTCCCGCAATGCCTATGGAAAAAGCGGCGGCGGAAGCGGCAATGCTTTTTGAGAATTCCAGCCTGTCAATTTCTGCAACACAGGAATCAAACTGGCGCTGCAGTCTGCCCAGCTCTGCCTTGTTGCGGATTTTCCGGTCACGCTTGAACTTCATTGTTACCGATCCCACGCTCTGAATCGGGGTTGAAGTTCCCTCCAGCGCCCAGCCAAAATTTGTATAGCCATCGGCATACACCGGCTCCATACTGCGTTTTACAGTGACATCCTTGTACTCATAGCCCACAAAATTGTTTTCATTTTTTGTGATTTCACTCATATTAATTTCTCCTTTTCTTTATAAAAACTTATCGAAAGACCTCTCCGGTCCATTTGACAGGATTATTCTACTGCCGTAATGTTTAAGAATTGCTTTCAAATTGTTTGAGAAATGTTAATGATTAAGTTTTTATTAAAGAAAGGATTGCTGCAGAATAATGAATAATAAATTCAGGACATGAGAAATTTTAGTCAATTGCCATGGTTCAGTTTTAACCTTACGGTGAAAGCAGCTCCCCTGCCGGGTTCACTCTTTACAGATATGGAGCCTCCTGCCAGCTCAATGACACGCAGCGTGAGCGCAAGCCCAAGTCCGTTGCCTTCGCCGGAGTGTGATGTATCTCCCTGATAAAATTTATCGAAAATGTGCTTCATGGTTTCCTCATCCATACCGCAGCCGGTATCGGCTACGGATACAGTTACGGAATCCTCATCCGAGATTTGGGACAATGTGATTTTTCCGCCGGGCTCTGTAAATTTCAGGGCATTTGAAAAAAGATTGTGCCATACGATCTCAAGCATGCTCTCATCCGCATGTATCATAACCCAGTCGTCCATATCTGCCTCAAACCCGATATTTTTCTGTTCCCAGGCATTTTCAAAGGAAAGGGCGCAGTCACAGAGCTGGCGGCACAGGTCGAACGGTTCGGCGGCAGGAGTAATCTCCTGATTTTCCAGCTTGTTGAGCTTCAGAATATTGGTAACCAGCGTTGTTAGATTTTTGGATGCCGTAATGATGGTATCGGAATATTCCCTGCGCTTTTCCTGGGGCAGGTCCTCTTTTTGAAGCGCCATGGCATAGCTTTGTATCACAGCCAGAGGCGTCTTGATCTCATGGGATACGTTGGCAATAAAATCGTTTTTCAGGGTTTCGATGCTGCCCAGCTCCTCCACCATTTTGTTGAAGTCCTCAAACATCACATCCACATAGTCCTGCCTGTCCAGCCCGTGTACAGGTTCAAGATAAACGGAAAAATCTCCCTCGGCTACCTGTTTTGCGGCCTCGCTGAGCTTTCTCATGGGTCTGTCATAAGTGCGGATCTTCTGACGGGCGGTGACAAGGCAAAAAACGGCGGTGACAATAGCCCAATAACCGAGCATCCCCCAAATGTACTCCGGAGGGAAATTACCAAAACCCACATATTCGTGATAGATCATCCACTGTCCAGCAGACAATATCAGTAATATAAAATAAGTCAGCACGATTTCCCGCCATGTGAAATGCCTGGCTTTTACCCGGATATCCTTTTCGATTTGCCTTTTTTTCATGACAGTACCGCCTTATATCCAAGCCCGTGTACCGTAACTATTTTAAAATCCCCGCAGCAGGTGAACTTGTCCCTTAGCTTTGTGATATAGACATCCACGGCACGCAGGCTGGTTTCATTGTCCAGGCCCCAGAACTCATCCATCAGCTGGGCCCGGGAAAAGGTATGCCGGGGATAGGACAGCAGCTTATAGAGGATATTGAATTCACGGACGGTTACCGGTATCTCTTCTCCCTTAACCGCCGCAGTCATGGCATCTGCATCCATCACAAGCTCCCCCACTGTCAAACGTCTTTCATTTGCGATATTCGCCCTGCGGAGCAGAGCTCCTACACGCAGTACAAGTTCATCCATATTTATTGGTTTTACCATATAATCGTCAATTCCGATCCGGTAGCCTCTTTGCTTTGAAGAAATATCGTCGCTGGCAGTCATAAACAGAATTGGGATCGTCCTATTTATATCCCGTACCGTTTTGGCAAACTCAAAGCCGTCGGTTCCCGGCATCATGATGTCTGAAATTATCATATCGTACATATTGTTATACATGAGAGTATAAGCCTCCTGGGGGTTTAAACACCCTTTGGCGGAATATCCGCTGTCACACAGATATGCACATACAATTTGATTCAGCTTTATGTCATCCTCCACAACAAGTATACTAACCATAAGGAACTCCTTTCAAAATGCAGATAAAATAATTATAAACGCCAAATGTTAAAGAAATGTTTAAGGGGAAATAATGGTAATAAAATATTGTCATGGTGGACAGGCTCTATATAAAATTATTTTTTAGCTGCATGATTTTGCTTTATGAATTCCAGCATTTTTCTCAGGTATGTCAAGTGAAACTGCCTTTTTTGAACAGCATATTCCGCAAGGAAGCTGTCTCCCGCCACTTCTATAATAGCCGCAAGTTCGTGCTCCAACTCGGAAATTCTCTCTCCAAGTATCCTTTGGGCCTTTTCTACGTCTACAAAGTCCAGGAAGGGAAAAATCAGACAAAGGTCATCAACGCTGTCTGCACAGGAGAATCTTTCATATAGCGCATTTTCAAAAAATTCCCGCCCTTTTTTAGTAATGGTGTACATTTTTTTACTGGGCGCATTTTCCCCCGGCACGACCTCTGTCTGGGCAATATATTCCTGCCTGTGGAGCAAATCTATATTGTAGTAGATTTTGGCTTCCTCAATCAACTGAAATCTTGCTGCCGGACTGCCCTGGTATTCCTTGTATATCCGATAAGGATTTGTCGGCGAATCAAGCATTTTACTCAAAATATAAAGCCGGATCAATGTGGTATCTTTCATTTTCAAACCTCCGATTCAGTAACTGCAGCGGCCGCAGTGGCTGCCATGGTGGATTCCTCCGATATGCTGTTCATATCAACCTTTTTGTCTTTATTGGGATTGAAACGCATTAAGTAAACGATACAAATATCAATCAGCACCGCAACAATACCCACCAGTACAAGCCGCAGCTCATGAATACCGGTTCCACCGCCGCCATAAAAAATATTATAGTTTATCTGCGTATTTGAGTAAATAGGTGAAATGTTGGCCAGTGCTTTAAATGGCGCCGGCAGCATGGCATAATTCATAGTAGCTCCGCTTGACAGAACCTGTGCCATCAAAAGCGGAGTGTTTACAAGCGATCCGTAGCTGCCCAGCAGCAATGAAAAAACAGCTGTAAGCTGGAAAGAGCAAAACTGAAAGAGCAACCCCTGTCCATACAGTTTCAGTACAATTTCCAAAGGAGGATGAATCAGCAGAGCAGCCATGCCCACATTGATAAGGGGTGCAACAAGTGAAATCAACAGCCCCGCAACCTCGAAAAATGTAAACATGCGCCACTTGCCCGCATTCTGACATGAGGCCTTGAATACGGCGGCAATGGAAATGGACGCAATCATCGCACCGGAATACAGCGCCAGAGTTAAAAACATCGGAGCCATCTGGTTGCTCATAGGCTGCGGAGTGGGATTGGAAAATATAAAATTTGTCTTGAATGTCTTGCCTGCCGGCATATTTGTTTTGCCGTTGAGTGCCGAAACGATTGAATCCGCAGTTTGCTGCATGGACATCACGGTGATCTGCGGGTTTGACTTGTTGATATGAAAGTTCAGGAAATCGGTTTTACCCTCGCCGAATCCCTCCGGCAATTCTATGATCATGGCAGTTTTCCGCTCATTAAGCCGCTCTTCCGCTTCATCAAGCGAACCGGCAAATGAAACCTCATATGGCAGATTACCGGCCAAACTTTTTATTATCTGGCTTCCCTCCGTGCCGTCACTGTTATAAAACTCCACTGTCAGTCTGTCAATATTGGCAGGAATGGCATGATACCCATAGAAATAAATTCCTAGCATAAAGATCTGATAACTAAGCGCCATTAAAACAGCAAATCGTATCCCTTTGTTTAATAAAAATTTTTTGAATGACATTTTTATGCTCCCTAGTATAATTTATAGTACTATGTATTTTACTACTATAAATTATAATAATCAATAATTTTCGGAGCCGGTCCTGTGGGTTTGTGCGCCGTCACTGGGGCAAAGCTATTCAATTATTATGGTTGGGAAAAAATACCGTTTCAGAATGGATATAGCCGCAAAGCTCAGAGCGACCCATTTCTTGAGTCCCACGGACGGAGACTGTCCCGGGCTGTTATGGATCTGATCAACGGCAGTGTGTAGACGTGTTACCATGGCCTTTCTTTTTTCAGCCATCCCCGGGACTCCCAGTGATTTATGTCCGCCGGAGCATAGTCATCTATGATGAGCCGGGCCCAATGCATGCAGGACATATTCCGGATGCCGGCGGGCATATTTCTGAAGGTCTTGTGCAAAAATCTCATTAAATAGAACATACTTCTGACATAGAGGGACGGATTTATCCTGCGGTCTTTCGTTTTTATTATTCTAGATGAAAGCGCATTTATTTTCTTTTGTATCTTCAGCTTGATTTTTTCATCCACCATATCCCAGGAACCTGAGTGGACGTTCTTCCCGAATTTGGTGATACCGGAGATACCCCAGTTAGACATGCAGCTCTCCATGGTTTTCAGCGCAGGCTTTGTTCCGGACCCTGCCGCTGTGGATATGAGAAGCGCCCGTTTGCCGAACATCTCTTTCCGGGGCTGATGGGCCATGCTTTGATATCCCAGATGGTCCAGAAATGCTTTCATCTGACCGGGTATCTGACCTACATAGACGGGAGCCGTAAAAATCAGCAAATCCCCCTCAAGCATGGCCTCCATAATCGGCTTCAGATATGTATAATCAGGACATTTCGTATAATCAGTAAAGCAGTTGCGGCAGCCAATGCAAAACTTTGGCATGCTCTCAGGCAGAAAAAATTCCGTCACCTTATCCGTTCCGGAAAGTATTTTTATAAATCGCTGTGCAATATTGTAGGTGCTGGACTTTGATTTAAGCCGGGTTCCGTATATAACCACTATTTTCATAGAGCTTCCTCCCAACAGGCAGCCTCCGGCATATAAATGCCTTTACTTCATCTCCCAGCATGCAATCTGTTTCTAAAAATTATAACCAATATCCGGCATATTGGCAAATTATATGCTTTCCGGCTCATAGTCAAAAAAGTCAAACCACGCGGTTCCGCTTCCCTGAACAGCCAATCCCATAAAGCAGCCGGTAAATGTACAAATCATGCATTCCGAGGATAATAACTGCGTACGTCCTTTTCCGACTTCCCGGAGCTTTTGTTCGTCTGTTCCCGCATAAAAAGAGTATTCCACGCTTGTGCTGTCGATTCTTAAAAGAATATCGCCCTGTTCCGGCAGAATAACAGGATCGCTTTCAGTGATCATATCCCCCGCACGTTTTCTCAGCACCGCCACCCTGGCATCGTGCCGCCGGGTTACCATCAGGTCGTAATGATGTTCGTTCGTATGAAATACCGTAAGCCCTGCCCTGTCATTTTCAGAATCAGGCGCATAGTCAATAAGAGTTTGCACCCTTACGTTAAAATGCTGCTGCCTGCGCCCTATAAAAGTCGGAGAGCCGCAGTCGTCAAGAGTATCTTCCCCTGCGGTAAGCCCAAGAAAGCCCTGACGCTGAGCCAGCAAATAACGGTCCATGTCCGGGTTACGCAAAAAACTCCATGTCTTTGCCAGCGATCCCCCTTCAAAATTGTCGCGCAGCGGAGAAACTTCTGATAAAAAAGGCTCTGGCATATTTTGCACCTGCATCCGAGGCAATATCATGCTGCCTCCGTTTATCACCGGCCATCCTTCCGCCTCCCATACCAGCGGAGCTATCATGGTCTCGCGCCCTAAATGGTGCAGCATGAATTGGGTAGTGCGTATACCATGAAAGACAACGAATGAATGACCGTCCGGAGTATCAACAATATCCGCATGCCCCAGCCCTTGAAATATCTCCGGAGCTATATCCGTGTCACGGTGTGTGAGAATAGGATTGTTTGGACAGCTTTCAAAGGGGCCCCATGGCGAAGGGCTTCTGGCTATCGTTTCCATATGTCCGTATTCAGTGCCGCCTTCCGCGATCATAAGATAATACATCCCGTTCCTCTTATACAGGTGTGGGCCTTCAGGACATTTTCCTCCGGTGCCCCGCCATATTAACCTGGTTTCAGCAAGCATTTTTCCGGTATTTATGTCAATAGTGCACTGGCCTATTCCCTGACCGCCTTCATCATAAAAAGTACTTGCAAAATATACCGTACCGTCGTCATCGAAAAAAAACGACGGGTCAATTCCCTTCTGTGATATCCAGACAGGGTCTGACCACTCACTGTTTATATCATCCGTCCAGACATAAAAATTTCCACCGCTGCTTACGTTAGTGGTGGTCATGTAAAAACGTCCGTTATAATATCGGATTGTAGGGGCATAAATTCCGCCGGAAGTCCTGCAGCCGTCAAGCTCCAGCTGCGACCTGCGGGTCAGGACATGTCCGAGCTGCTCCCAGTGTACCAGATCCCGGCTGTGAAAAAGCGGTACTCCCGGGAAAAACTCAAAGGAACTGTTTACCAGATAATAATCCTCCCCTGCCCTGCAAATGCTTGGATCAGGATGGAATCCCGGAATAATTGGATTTTTATATGTTGTCAATGCTTTCCTCCTTATGCTGCAACCTCCTTGTATTAATCACAGTTGAACGGATTCCCGTCAGTCCAGATGATAGACCTCTTCCATAGCGGCCCACCATTCACCCTTATTCCGCGTTTCAAGGGGCTCCTGGCATGGGTCTGTGAGCTTCCACCATTGCTGTGTGACAGGATTTTCGGCCATTTTGGCCATATCGGCTTCAAAGTCGGCGCCGGTATATTCAAAATAGCTGAACAGATATCCGTCCTTGTAGTATATGGAATAATTCCTTATGTTGCATTCACTTATTATGCGGTTTATTTCCGGCCATGGAGCCGCATGAAGCCTTTTATATTCTTCAAGCTTTTCCGGTCTTACCTTTATTACACTTCCATGTCTGGACATATACATCCGCTCCCTTCCATTGAGGTTTACCGGCCGAGTTACCAAAGTCAATTACTATCGGCTTTCAACCGTAATTGACTTTGGTAAATTGACTTCAGACGCCGCGGTTGTATTCCTCGACGGCCTCAAACATCGCAACAATATTCTGCGGCGGCACATCCGGGAGCAGGTTGTGGACAGGATTGAAAACAAAGCCTCCGCCTGGGGCAAATATCTCAAGCCTTCTCTTCACATCCTCCTTAACCTGCTGGGTGGTCCCGCCGTTCATAATATATCTGGTATCGGCGCCACCTCCCCAGAATGTAACATCCCGTCCGAATTCCCTTTTGAGCCTTTCGGCCTCCATGTCCTTGCATACGGTCTGAACCGGGTTGATTATGTCAATTCCTGCGTCTATAAGGTCCGGAATCATTTTATAAATGGAGCCGCAGCTATGGATAAAGGTTTTCATGTTGCTGTGCTTTTTTACATAATCGCACAGCAGCTTGTGCCTGGGTTTGAAAATAGCCTTGTATTTTTCCGGCGACATGAAAGGTCCCGAATCCATGCCCAGATCATCTCCGAACCGTATTATGTCTACTACATCCCCCACATAGCTGCACACCTTTGAAAGTGTGGCAAGATGCTGCTCCATAAGGGCGTCGAGAAGCCTTTCCACCTCTTCCGGCTCGGAATATATGTCCATCAGGAAATTATCTATCTTTCTCAGGAAGGTCCCCCATTCAAAGAGATTGCAGCCGCAAACTATCATAATAGCTTTGTCGGTATTCTGCCTCAAGGCCAGTGCATTTTCCCTCAAAGTCTCCCAAAAGCCGGGATTCCCGGCGTTATCCCAAGGACTGTGCACCAGCGCGGACCATATGACCTTTCCCATGGCATCGGGCAAATTCCTGTAGTCTTCCGGATATTCGTCCACGTAGGGAAAAACTGTCTGATCAAAAAACGTGGCTCCTCTTGGCATTTTCCCCACCTGGGTCCCATCGGCGAGGAATGCATTCATGCTGCCGTCCTCATGCCTGACAGGCCTGAACCAGGTCGGATACTCCGCCGTACTTCCGTCAGGAAGCGCCGTTTCATACCAATCCGAGTCTTTTGTGTTGAAGGTTCTGCCCAGGTCGATCACATCGATGCCGAACCTGTCGATAATTTCATCCTCGGGCTGTGTCACCTGCTGCACCACGTCATATACCCTGTTGTGTCCCGTGGTTATGCCAAGATATTTTTTCAGGTTGTTATACGCTATTGCGGATATTCCGGAACTGGGAGTTGAGCCCAGGTCTACGGCCACCCTGTCGGGTTCCTTGTGGTTTATGCTCGCCAGAACGCGTTCTCTTGAATTCATTATCAAAACACCTTCCTCCCCGGATTTTTAAATAAAATCTATCTCTGGCTTCCTGTTTTTCTTCTTATGCCCAGTCCGTCGGCAACAAGCATTAAATTGTCAACATCGCCTTTTACAAGCTTTCCATGTATATCCGGAGGCATATTTATGACCATGATGTTGTCCTGTCCCACCAACTGTGTATAGTTTTTTATTATGGTCTGAGCGTCAATGAGCGGCTTGCTTTCATATATGTCCGAGTAGAACCAGCTGAAGCCTTCTCTTGAGCATATGGTAGTCTCAAAGGGCATGTAGTAGGATTTGCCTTCATAAGTGTAAAGCTTGGGATCATCCACCCTGCACATATACGGATCCCACAATCTGAAGTCAGATGGGAAATTTCTGATGGGATCAAATAACTGGTAGTTCTCGGGCAAATACCTTTTGTCCGGATCGCCGAGCTTGTTATAGTGATCTCCTATGGTATGGTTTATACCCACCTGGCATTTGGGCTGGAGCCTTTTGATAAGGTCATACACCCTGTCGAACTGCCACTGGGAATGGAATTTATCCCATGCGCCGTCAAACCACAGCTCCACTATTTCACCGTATCTCCCGTCAAGCAGCTCTGTCAGCTGATCACACATGTACTGTATATATCCCTTGTCAAAATCATTTGCATAGCAGGGTACGTTCCTGTCCCAGAGCGAATAGTAGAGACCCAGTTTTATCCCGTATTTTTCACAGGCATTTGCCACTTCCCGGATCACGTCAGTCTTGTTTCCGGAATTAGCCACGCTGTATTGGGTGTATTTGCTGTCCCACAGGCAGAAGCCGTCATGATGCTTTGTAATGAGTATCACATAGTTCATTCCCGCCTCATATGCCACCTTCACCCACTGGTCGGCGTCTATTGCAGACGGATTGTAACTGGACACGGGAATAGTGCCGTCGGACCATTCCACATTTGCAAAAGTGTTTATCCCGAAATGCAGAAACATTCCGAATTTTCTTGCGATCTGCTCTTTTTGCGCCTCCGAAGGCTTTGTGTCCGGTATCATTGAAATGTATTCAGCCATAAACATTTCCTTCCTTAATATAATATAAAATTTTAAACACCGCTGCCCTGGCGGCGGATCCGGTTTCTATCCCTTTACCGCCCCCGACATAATTCCAGAAACAATATATCTCTGCATCAATAAATATAATATAATTATAGGTATCATGGCAAGCACAAAGGCTGCAAAGGCCATATTCAATTCTATGCTGTACTGCCCGAAAAAGTAGAATTGAGTCAGCGGAATGGTCCGCAGTTCATTCTTCTGGGCTATTATAAGCGAAGCCTGGAACTCATTCCACAAAGCCAGCGCGTTCAGCACCATTGCCGATGAATTTATGGGCTTCATCAGAGGGAAAATTATAGACCAGAAAGTCCTGAATTTTCCCGCCCCGTCTATATAGGCCGCTTCATCCATTTCCCGCGGTATGCCTTTTACAAAGCCCGTATATACGAATACATTATAGGCTATCTGAAGACCTGCTATGGTCAAAACCATTCCTATCCGCGTATTGAGCAGGTGCAGATCCTTCAGCTGCACATACAGAGGGAGCATTACCACCTGGAAAGGCAGGAGCAGCGCTCCGAGAAAGATGTAATAAAGGGAATTATAAAATTTAGAGTTATTATTTCTTGCAATTACATATGCTGCCATGGAACAAACCGCCAGTATGAGGAAAACCCCTATAACTGTGATAATAAGACTGTTCTTTGTGGCATTCCAGAAATTTGAAACATCTATAGCTCTGGTAAAGTTCTCCCAGTGTATTCTGGTGGGGAATGCAAGTCCGGTCTGTATTGTCTCTTCCCTTGATTTTGTGGAATAGACCAGGGATATATAGAAGGGCGCTATGAAAACGGCGCATATCAATATCTTGACAACGAAGGACATATATTTGGTAAGCTTTTTCTTCGTCACATCTCCACCTCCCTCTTTCTCAGGATTGCCGTGACAATGGCTGTTATGACAAATATGCCCATCATCATGAGTATTGCGGCCGCCTGTCCGTATCCTGCCCTGTTGTATGGGAAGGTATAGTTATACACATATAATGCCATGGTTTCCGAGGCTTTTCCAGGTCCGCCGCCGGTTGCTGCCATTACGTAGTCGAAAACCTTGAGGCCCCAGCCGAGAAACAGCGTCACATTTATAGTAATTGCAGGTGAAATCATCGGCAGCGTAACATACCTGAACTGACTGAGCGCACCTGCGCCGTCAATCTTGGCCGCAGTGTAATAATCCTCCGGTATGGCCTGAAGACCTGCAAGATATATCAGCATCACGTATCCGGTATCCCTCCAGACACTAATTATGGAAATCCCGCCAATTACGGTATCCGGATTTCCGAGAAGACTCTTGATACCAAACATGGCATAAAAAACGTCACTGTATATATATGTCCAGATAAACCCTGCCAGCACAAGGCTTATAATAAATGGCATGAACAGCATTGTCCTGCAGAACCTGTTTATCCTTGAATCGCTTTTAAGAAGTATTGCTATAAAAAGTCCGATAACGTTGTCTACAATAATTGTAATAGCCGTGTATTCCAGAGAGTTCAGAATAGGCCTGATTATACTGGGATCAGTGAGTATTCTCCTGTAATTTTTTAAGCCTATATAAATCAAATCCGGAGAAAATCCGTCCCAACTGGTAAAGGAATATTTTATTCCTCTTATAAACGGTATTGCTACTACAAACATAAACAGCAGCAGCGCCGGCAGTATAAATATGAAATTTCCGAGTTCCTTTCTTATTCTGGTTTTCCCAAAGCTCACGGTATGCCTCCTTTTCCCGATGAAACCATATGTCTACTGGAAATACAGCCCTCAGGCCATAAACCCGAGGGCTGCATTGCCTGCAATTTAATTAGCGTATTGAGTCAAATTCAGCATCCAGTTTTTTGATATATGCGTCTACATCTCTGTTTTTGTCTGCTGCAAACTCTTCCTGGAACTTTCTGAAGGTTGCATCAAACTGTCCGGTAAATATGTCTTTTGCTTCATAGTTGTATACCTTGCCGGAATCGGAAATCTTGAGAATGTCGATAACCAATGGATCAAGTCCTGTTGTGGGAGCACCCTTTATAGTGCTGATTACCGATCCGTCGGAGGTGTCTATTGCCGCTCCTTCGGGAGAAGTGATCTGATCAAAGAACTTCCATACCGCATCAGCCGCTTTTGTCTGTGAGCTCACAAGCCAGGTGCCGCTGGCGCCAAGGCCGAGTATAGTCTCTCCGGCAGTATCTGAGTTAGGAGTGGGGAAGAATCCCAGATTTACGTCTTTGTTTACTTTCCTGTACTCTGAAATAGCCCAGGTACCTTCAATATTCATTGCCGCCTCGCCGTTGGCCATCATTGAAATAGATTTTGCATAATCTGTTCCGAAATCATCTCCGCTTGAGAACTGCAGCCTGTCCTTATATCTTTGCAGTGAAGCCTTGAATTCCGGGTAATCGGCAAATTTGGTTTTTCCTGCAACTATATCCATGTAGATTTCAGGCTTCTGACTGAGAGGAAGTCCGTAAAAATCGCTCTGGAAATCCGCCTGTGCGGTCCATCCATCCTTGAAGCCATGCGCAAAGGCTATTACGCCGTTGGCTTTGAACTTCTCGGCAGCCGCCATCAATTCGCTGTGGGTGGTTGGAACTGCCACATTATACTTGGCAAATATATCCTTGTTGTAGAATATCCCCATGCCCTCGAATATTGTGCCGACACTGTAAGTCTTACCATCAACTTTCATGGATTCCAGAGCGGCAGGTGAAACATTGTCCAGGAAAGGCTGCCCGTCCATAGGCATTACGTGGCCCGCCTTGATCAAATCCGCAAACTGTGCGGGGCGGCCCTGGAAAATATCAGGGGCATCTCCTGCGGCTATTTTTGTCTTCAGTATGTTTGGAAACTGGCTAAAATCAATGCCCTGAACATCGAAGGTAATATTTGGATACTTTGCGGTAACAGCAGCAAATTGCTTATCCATTTTTTCTCTTCCGGCCGTTTCATTTGTAAAATGGAAAGCCTTAATGACCACCTTTTCTGTAGATGCTTTTGATGTTTCGGCAGATGTTGCCCCAGCTTGAGTCGAAGTCTGTGTGGAATCTTGTGTTCCGCTGTTGTCAGTATTGCTGCCGCAGGCCGCCAGTGAAGCCACCCCGAGTACGGCTGCTAAAAACAACGCAATCTTTTTTTTCATTCAGAAATCCTCCTTTTAATTATATATGTGTATTGAATGAGTTCATAATACATTAATCTCAGGAGGCAAACAATTATACAATCTTTACTTTATATTAGATTTTTTTACCGTTTTTTTTGTAGTCGGTGGGCGTAATCCCCACCACCTTTTTGAATACCTGATAGAAGTACGCATAGTTGCTATAGCCCACATGTGCGCAGACCTCCATGATCCTGCTGCCCGGCTGCAACAGCAGGTATTTGGCCGTGTCAATGCGCATCTGGG
>JAEWSZ010000236.1 GCA_023397905.1 Bacillota bacterium
CAAATAGTGGTATCGGGATGAATAATATGATGATCGGAAAAAGCGAAACTACTACAGCTCAATTGAAGGTGCTTTGGGACAGCTTATATACACAAATTAAAGCATAATTTTTTTGTCCTTTAGATACCGGACGGTCGGATTAATTAGGAAGAAGCGACAATATTTTTTTTAATAACAATATACCGAACGGTCGGTATTGTTAAATGATAACACATTGAAAGTGAGGAAGAAGTATTTATGACAGCACAAAACTTAAACAAAAAAAGAACGGTATTCATTATCATCGGCGCGATGGTAGGAATATTGCTTGCTTCGCTTGACAGCAACATTGTCAGTACAGCAATGCCTAAAATTGTAAGCAACCTGAATGGTACGGCTCTATACACATGGCCGGTTACGGCCTATTTGCTCGCCATGACCGTTTCTATGCCGCTTGTCGGGAAACTGTCGGATATATACGGCTATAAGCCAATATACTTGTCTGGAATTATCGTGTTTTTAATAGGGTCTACTCTTTGTGGCTTCTCACAAAGTATGATGCAATTCATTATCTTTAGGGGAGTGCAAGGAATAGGCGGCGCGGTTCTAATATCCAACACGATGGCGATCATCGGGATTTTGTTTCCACCCGCAGACAGAGCAAAATATGGAAGCTTTGTAACCGCTGCATCGGGTATTTCCAGTTTAATCGGCCCGTTTCTTGGCGGACTGATTACGGACAGCCTGAACTGGAGATGGGTATTTCTAATCAATATACCTTTGGGCATTATTGCCCTCTTTATTATCATCTTTGCTTTTCCTTCATATAGAGATGCAAAAATTGGCAAGAAGATTGATTTTGTAGGGGCTGCCGCTTTGATTGCAGCCTTAGTGCCGATACTGCTTGCTTTCTCCTGGGCAGGCAAGACCTATTCGTGGGGGTCTATCCAGATCATAGGTATGTTGGTCTTTTCGGTCCTCATGCTCTGTGTTTTTGGTTTCATTGAAAGAAAAGCAAATGATCCCATCATTCCTATGTCTCTTTTTAAAAACTCTATCTTCAATTTTTCTGCCATTGAGATGTTTTTGTTCAATGGCGTGATGATGGCATGCATCATCTTTATCCCTCTGTTTTTACAGAATGTAAAGGGCTCCACAACCAGCAGTTCTGGCGCTATTATCACTCCAATGATGATTAGCCTGATTTTCGGCGTTGCAATCAGCGGCCAGATTATTTCTAAAACGTGTAGATATAAGCTCCTGTCAATAGTCGGGTTTTTAGTAATGGGTGTGGGAACGGTCGTATTAATGCTGTTAAACGCTGATTCCAGCAATTCGTTAATGGTTATCGCAATGATTATTTTGGGGCTTGGTATCGGCGTTGCAATGGCGGTTTTCAATGTGACGGCGCAGAATGTATTCCCAAACAATCAGATGGGTGTGGTCACTTCTTCCATACAGTTTTTCAGAATGATGGGACAGACAATCGCATCTTCCGTATTGGGAACAATTTTTTCCACTTCCTTGGGGAATGGGATAGCGGGCATGGATGTCAGTAAGCTGCCCAATGATATTGCCAATCATTTAAAGGATGGCAATGTGTTCATGAATTCAAGCGCACTTGAGAATTTAAAATCTTCGATTCCATCAAACCTAATGTCCAGCTTTGAGGCGGCAGTTACGCAGATAAAGCAAATACTGGCAAATTCCATCCATCTTATCTTTGTTATATGCGCCGTTATGATGCTCGTCTCACTCATTGTGGTCTTGTTTATGAAAGAAGTCCCAATGAGCAAGAAATCCAATTTTGAAAAGCAAGACAACGTATCCGAGGATACGAATATTGGTTAATGTCACTTATTCGACACCTTTCCGGGTTTTTCCCGTAAAGGTGTTTTTTTGTCCTCTTTTATTACTACCTTTTTGCCGGACAAGTCCCAATATCACTTCCGGTCATCTTGGCCCGAAGTGCGGAAAAAAGCCAAGGACGGTGTATGTTTGTGCCGTCCTTGGCTTTTTCTCATAGGACAATCTGAAAGGAGCATATAGATAATCATGCCCATATAAAAGGGGGAATCATGATTATGATAACAATAGAACAATTAAACGCGATGCAAAGCGTAGATATACGGGCAATAGATAAGAACGCGCTTGTGGATGTGCAGGGCTTCCAATTTGATAACAGCCTTTCCAAGCGGGAACGCATAGAACAAATTATTGAAAGGACGAAAAATCCCTACTGCTTCCGCTATGGCGATTTAGGCGTTAAGGTAGAGTTTACTGACGAAGGACCGACACTTGGCAATCTGTTGACGGACTTCCTGCTCCGCAAGAAAAGCGGACTGTAACCTCCCTCCCCAAAGTAGCGGCAACATTGTTTGCCTTACGCTAAAATGGTATAATTCAGGTGTAAAGCAACAGGGAAGGAGGACGCATGGCAAGGCCGAAGGCCCGGTATGAAATCGTACCAAAAACGAGCAAAAGCAAGACGTGGTATGTAGGTTTTTACATCAGGCTCTCCCGTGAGGATTCACGGGGAAACGACGAATCCGAGAGCGTACACAATCAGCGGCTTATTTTGAAAGACTGGCTGAGTAATCAATTCGACGATGACAACTATGTGTTTGTTGATGAATTCGTCGATGACGGCGTGAGCGGCACAACCGATGATGAACGCCCGGATTTTCAAAGGCTGCTTCGATTTATCGAGGCGGGAAAGGTAAATTGTGTTGTAGTCAAAAATCTGGCCCGCAGTTTCAGAAACCACGCAGACCAGGGCTATTATCTGGAAGATTGGTTTGTCATTCATCAGGTGCGGTTCGTATCCCTCTATCAGCAGCCGATTGACACCTACAAAGACCCGCATGGTGCAACGAATATCGGTATTCCCGTTCAAGGCGTTCTAAATGAAAGCCACGCAAAGGACACATCCGAAAACGTGCGCAAGGTCTTTGACAAGAAGCGGGAAAATGGCCTGCATATCGGCTCATTCGCCGCCTATGGATACAAGAAAGACCCGGAGGACAAAAACGCGCTTGTAATTGACGAGGAAGCCGCCGAGGTCGTGCGGGACATTTTTACATGGCTTTTGGACGGGATAAGCAAAAACGCTATTGTGCGGACGCTGAACGAACGCGGTGTGTTATGTCCTTCCCTGTATAAGCAGAGCAAGGGCATGAAGTACAAGAATCCTCACGCCGAAAATAAACCTCTGTGGAATGCAAAGACTGTTACAGAAATGCTGAAAAATCGCCTTTATGTTGGAGATATGGTTCAAGGCCGATACCGGGTGAGGAGTTATAAAATCCACATTCAGGACGTTGTTCCCGAAGATGAATGGTTCATTGTTGAAAACACGCATGAGCCTATTATAGACCGGGAACGGTTTGCAAAGGTTCAGGCGCTTCTAAAGCGTGACACGCGCATGGCCCCCGGAGAAAAAAAGCTCTATCTGTTCAGCGGTTTTTTGCGATGCGCCGATTGCGGCAAGTCCATGTGTCGAAGCGAAGTCAAAGGTACGGTGTACTACTTTTGCCGCACTTATAAGGAGCAATCCAAAGCGGCTTGTACAAAACACTCCATCAAGCACAACATTCTGGAAGCAGCGGTTTTGTATGTTCTTCAACAACAGGGGCATGTAGCCAACGCCTATACCGAGGCTATTTCACGTATCAATAAGGCTCCGCTAAAAAAGAGCCAATCCAGTCGGCTTAATGGTCTGATAGCGGCAAAGGAGAAAGAACTGTCCAAAGTCACGCACTACAAACAATCACTCTATCAGGACTGGAAAGACGGGAATCTTACTCATAAGGACTACCGCCAGATGTATGAGGACTATGAACGCCAGATCGGGGACATTAACACCGCTATCGGAAATCTGACGGCAGAACAGGTGGAACTTGAAAAGGGCGTTGATACAGAAAACCCTTTTTTGACAGCTTACAGGAAGTATGAAAACATTGACAAACTGACACGGGATATTTTTATTGAGTTGGTTGACCATATAAAAGTGTTTGAAAACGGCAGCATCAGCGTTAAGCTGAAACACAGCGACGAAATACGCCGGATTCAGGAATACATAGAGGTCAACACCCATTCGGCGGTGGGATAAAGCCCACTTTTTAATAGGCAGTTTGTTTTCTTAATACGAACGGCCCGACCGGGCCGGTTATATTTAGAAAACTGCAAAACAGCCATGTTGTCCCGTCTATCCCTGTGCCGGAGGTTAAGCCGCTGGACAGGGTTAAGGAACAGCCCCCGCGCAAACGGAGCTGGGAACTGGAACAGTGAGCGCCCACCCGCGCAAGCGCGGTATTCACCTGCACATTATGGTGACAGAGGACGAGTTTAGCACCCTTCATCAGCGTATGGCCGAGGCCGGGATAACCAATACAGGCGCATATATTAGAAAGATGGCCTTAAACGGCTATGTCCTGAATGTTGATCTTACCCCTGTCCGAGAGCTTGTTTCCTTGCAACGAATGTGCGCAAATAATTTGAATCAGGTTGCTATTCACGCGAACACCTATGGCGTGTACCCAACCGGGATTGCGGCTCTGCAAAAAGACTATGCGGAATTGTGGGGCCGGGTATCCGACGTGCTAAAACAACTTGCGGCGGTGGTAGAGCTATAAAAATGGAAGGGAGCGATGGCAATCTGCCGCCGCTCCCCGTTTCCTTTTATGTCAGCAACATCGGGCCAACTTGGCCCGATGTTAAACGCCCTCAATTTCCTGTTATGCTCATAATTGGGACAAAACATCATGTCAAGTTGACCTACGACTTTTCATTCGGAGAAAAAGCCCGATTAGAAGCAGCATGAACTGTACCAATACGATAGTGCCCCACACGCCATTCAGCTTTAGAATCAGAGGCAATATTAACGCGCAAATCGGAAGAAAAATCAATGCTTCGCCATATACCATGATGGCAGAATACCGGCTTTTTTTAATGGCATTAAAACACTCCGTTGTCACTCTGGAAAAAGCATATAACGGCAATGACAATGCACATATGGGTAAAGCAACCTGCAAGATGTCTGCCGTTTCCTCCGAAACGCCAAAAAAATCCGATATCCGGTTGCGTAGAACAATAATGCCAAACGTTGCAACAATGCTTATGCCTATACCGGTCATGTATGTCCATCTTCTCAACTGCTTCACAGTTTTTTGATCGTTTGCGCCATGATAAAAACTGATTAAAGGCTGGCTTCCTTCTCCGACTCCCTGCAAAAGGAGCTGCCCGGCACTCAGGATATAGGAAGTGACGGCAAATGCGGCGACCGCTGTGACCCCGCCATAGGCAATTGCCTGACGGTTGATAATAATCAATGTAAAAGAAGGAATATAACTTAGACCAACAACGGGTAGCCCAACCTTCGCTATGTGCTGAACGGTTTCTTTGCTCAGCCGATAATAGGAAAAAGCTATCTGGCCCTCCTTTTTGAACAAAATGATTAACGCTGGAACCAAAGCGATCAATTGGCCAACCAAAGTGGCAAAAGCGGCTCCTGCTACCCCAAAATCCAAAACCATAACAAATACACCGCTCAGAACAGTGTCAATCACAAAATTTGCAATCATCAATGCCATCGCCATCCAGGCTTTGCCCTGATTTCTGAGCAGGGGGGTAATACCTGTGCCAAAGACCTGTAAGACTGCACCAAAGGCAAGTATATTTATATATCCATGGCTCAGTTCTAACATTTCACCCTCTGCACCCATGAGCTGAAGCAGCGGCTTTCCAAGAAACAGCAAGAAAGCTGAAAGTGTCACTGAGGCTAATAGCAATAGCGTAATGGTATTTCTTAATGCTTTATTCGCTTTCTCTTTTTCGCCTGCACCCATGTAGTTGGATACGTTCACCGCGCCACCCATGCCAATGCCTGTACCAAGTGCTAAAATTAACGCTGCCAGCGGCCATGCTATATTGATACTGGCTAAGCCTATATCTCCTACGGTCTGGCCGACAAAAAATCCATCAATACTTATGTAAATGCCTGTAAACAAAAAGGAGATCATGGATGGGATAACGTATATCCAAAACTTTTTTACCATTTATTCTTTCTCAACTTTCACCAGCAGGGTAGATCATATCATGACAGATAGTTCTAACCTCAGCGGTCAGAATTATTTTGCAGATAACGATGTTGGGACGGGCTGTTCGAGGACATTTAATGCTCGTGTCAACTGTTCTAAAAAAGCAAGGCTGCCTTTCATCATCGATGCTCTTTCATCGGAACTCATATTCATCAATGCACTTTCCTCAAAATGAAGCATGTCCGTAAGAAGGAGGTCAGCATATTTTTGTCCTTCTTCCGTAAACAGAATAAACTTGTTTCGTTTGTCATCACCCGCGATTTCTTTTCGAATATAGCCCTTTTTCCCAAAGGAGCTTAAAATCGTATTGACCGTTTGCTTGGGGATCAGGAGCTTTTCGCAAATGAGCCGCTGCGTGCACTGGTCAGGATACGCATGGATCACATAAAGCACAAATAGTGCATTTGATGTAAGCCCCCGTTCTTTCGCCCATCTTTCATAAAGTGCGTTGATGCCAAAATATACATCATAATAGCTTTTAATATAGTTCTTTATTTCATCGTTCATATAGAAATACCTCCTATCCTAAGTAAATATCACAATTAAATTAGTCCTATTTCGGACTAAATATTATTTTAACACACTTTTCCATTCTTGTCACATGGCAAATTTTCATAAAATTTAAAAAAGCACTTTGGGCCAACTTGGCCCGAAGTGGCAGGGTTTGGGGCTGGCCCCGACAAGCAATTTTTTGTGTTTTGACCACAGGGAAAAATACGAAAAATGTGCAACTGTGGCCATAGTTGTCCTGCTTGCCAGTTAGCGTTACTATCTGTAAAATCTGTTTCAAAGGCCAAGTTTACAAGGCTTTGCTCAACAACTAAAATATTCAAATGTAGTGTTGACTTGAGGGAAAACTCGTGATAATATACAAATATACCGGATGGTCGGTTTATGCAGGAGGCTATACAATGAAGGATACGAGAGAACATATACTGAATATGTCATTTGAGCTCTTTTTGCAAAAGAGCTTCAAGGAAGTTACGATGAAAGAGATAGTGGAAAAGACCGGCCTTTCTAAAGGTGCATTTTACCATTATTTTGACAGCAAGGAACAAATCTATCTGGAAGTTATTAATCAAGCCTTTTCCTCGTTGATTTATGTGGATTTTAGCAGGTTTGATAAGAGTTCCTTATGCCGATTTTATCATAATTATCTTGAATATATGGATCAGATTTATACTTCATTCCAGCGGTCAAGCAATGGCGATACCTTTGATTTAAATTACTATTCCCTGATTTTTGATGCTTTAAGGATATTCCCTGATTTCAAAGAGAGAATGCTGAAATCGTCGGAGGAAGAAATGGACGCATGGAAGGCGATTATTCATGACGCAAGAGTAAGCGGAGAAATACAGTCGCCTATGAGTGATGAAGAAATCGCAAGCGTGTTTGTTCATACAAATAGTGGTATCGGGATGAATAATATGATGATCGGAAAAAGCGAAACTACTACAGCTCAATTGAAGGTGCTTTGGGACAGCTTATATACACAAATTAAAGCATAATTTTTTTGTCCTTTAGATAC
>JAEWSZ010000213.1 GCA_023397905.1 Bacillota bacterium
GTGCTGACCTGCTATTGGGAACAAGCGGTGTTTTAGGATTCGACATAATAATTCTCCTTTTGTTTTATAATATAAATAAGTGTGAACTTATTCAGTATTATTTTTGCAAAAATGAGTTTTTTGACACATGGAAAATATTAATAAAAACTTTTATTTAGAAATTTCAAATGGTATACTATGTAAGAATAAATAATTATATTAAATGGAAAGTTGCACTGTGGGAGGTAATTTATGGAAAAGATAACGTTTGACAGCTCGAAAGCCTCCGGTTTTTTGAGCGAATATGAAATTGACTATTTTGAAGGATATGTAAAGCAGGCCCATGAAATGCTGCATGGCAAAACCGGACCTGGAAACGACTTCCTGGGCTGGGTGGACCTGCCTGTAAATTATGATAAAGAGGAATTTGCCAGGATCAAAAAGGCGGCTGATAAAATAAAATCAGATTCCGACGTACTTATAGTCATAGGAATCGGCGGTTCCTATCTTGGAGCCAGAGCAGCCATAGAAATGCTGTCCCACTCCTTCTACAACATGCTGCCAAAGAGCAGGCGCAAAACTCCTGAGATATATTTCGTAGGCAACAATATCAGCTCAACATATGTATCCGACCTTCTTGAATTAATCGAAGGCAAGGAAGTGTCCGTAAATGTCATATCCAAATCTGGTACTACCACGGAGCCTGCGGTGGCATTCAGAATATTCAAGGAATATATTGAAAACAAATACGGCAAGGAAGAGGCAAGGAAAAGGATCTACGCCACCACCGACAAAGCGAGGGGAGCATTGAAAAAGCTTGCGGACGAGGAAGGCTATGAATCTTTTGTGATTCCTGATGACGTGGGAGGAAGATTTTCGGTTCTCACTGCGGTAGGCCTTCTGCCCATAGCCGTATGCGGGGCGGATATCGGTAGGATCATGGAAGGCGCAGCCGACACATGTAAAAAGTACAAGGATTTTGATTTTAAAAACAACGATTGCTACAGATATGCCGCTGCGAGAAACGCACTTTACAATAAGAACAAAACAATTGAAATAATGGTCAATTACGAGCCGTCTCTGCATTTCTTCACGGAGTGGTGGAAGCAGCTCTACGGAGAAAGCGAAGGAAAGGACCAGAAGGGTATATTCCCTGCGGGAGTGGACTTTACCACAGACCTTCACTCCATGGGCCAGTATATACAGGACGGTCTCAGAAACTTGTTTGAGACTGTTATCCATGTAGGCAAGCCCAAAAAGAGTATAACAATAAAAGAGGACAGGGATAATGTGGACGGTCTCAATTTCCTTGCGGGAAAAGAAATGGATTTTGTAAATAACAAGGCCTTTGAAGGAACTCTCCTGGCACATACCGACGGCGGTGTTCCAAATCTCATAATAAATGTGCCTGAGCTCAGCGAATACTATTTCGGCAGCCTTGTATATTTCTTTGAGAAGGCCTGCGGCATAAGCGGATACCTGCTTGCCGTAAATCCTTTTGACCAGCCCGGTGTGGAAGCGTATAAAAAGAATATGTTTGCGCTCCTTGGAAAACCCGGCTACGAAGAACAGAAAAAACAGCTGGAAGCCCGGCTGGCAAAATAAATAGTGTAACCCATGGGAATAGGAGAGCCGGTTTGACATAAATTTCAGGTTTATGCAATCCGGTTCTTTTGATTCCGGTCGGATTTCCGGCTTTTTGAGGAATATTCACAATTGCGGCTACGAAGTATATAATGTAATCAGTATTTTAAGCCAAAATTTATACCGGAGGCGTAACATGGACGAGAGGATCAAACTGAAAATATCCGAAAATACTAATAAACGGGACCCAATGATTTCAAAATTTACCATCAGTTATTCGGGTAAAAAAATGGATAATTCCGAGGTAAGCTATGAGATCATATCTGCCTTGAAAGAAGAAAGGGATCTGGTTATTGAGCTCAACAGTTCACTGCTGAATATGGAGGAGCACGGCAAAAAATCACTTCTTGAAAGTTTTACGGTTCAATTGGACAAACTGGGTATAGAATACAAAAATAAAAAACTTATGGTAAACAGCCGGCGCACTTTTTTGTCAATATTTCTGAGTGCCAGACAGGTAGAGGGTTTTAAGCTGTTTGCGCACATTCCCAATGAAATATGGAACGACCGGGAATTCCGAAAAATAATTCCTGTATACGGGCTCAGGTATTATCTCCCTGAAAGAGAGTCCGAAAATAATTTTAACGCTTTTTTGGATCTGGACGAGGAAGAAAGATACGAATTATGCAGTATGGTGATTTTTGATTATACAGTGCTGGGAAGCATGGGAATAAATGCTGAAAGGCTGACAAAAAGCGATGTTGAGGAACTTTTGCACAAGATATGACTTAAGTGCTATTAATTGTCATAATTAACATTATTGTCATAGTTAACATTTTAGTAATTGACTGAATTGGTAAAAACTGATATTGTTTATTTGTATACAGGGTTGACCTTTAGGGCCGACTTTTTATAACTGGGGGGAACGGTTTACCATGAACTACGAAGAAGCAATGCAATACATACATGGTACCCTTAAATTCGGAAGCAAGCTTGGTCTGGAGAATATTGCCAGATTATTGGATTTTATGGGAAATCCACAGAAAAAATTGAAATTTGTACATGTGGCAGGAACAAACGGAAAGGGTTCAACTACGGCATATATAAGCCGGATATTGACAGAGGCGGGATACAGGACGGGAATATTTACATCCCCCTATATACAAAGATTTACCGAGAGAATTAAAATCGGCAGTGATGAGATTGAACCTGATGAGTTGACAGAAATAGTAGACTTTGTCAAAGAAAAAGTGGACTTGATGCTGGATAGGGGATATAACCATCCAACAGAGTTTGAGATAATAACAGCAGCGGCAATGGAATATTATTATAGAAAGAAATGCGATATTGCGGTTCTGGAGGTTGGACTGGGAGGCAGGTTTGATTCCACAAATGTAATTGAAACACCAGAGGTGGCCGTTATCACTACCATAAGCCTTGACCACACCGACAGGCTGGGAGGTACAATAGCCGAGATAGCGTACCAGAAGGCCGGAATAATAAAGCCAGGCGGTGTTACGGTGGTCTATCCCCAGAGCCCCGAGGCTGAAAAGGTTTTCGAGGAGGTGTGCGAGAGTACGGGTTCCGAGCTGAGAAGAGCGGACTTTAGAACCCTGAAACTCAAGGAATTCGGTATTGAAGGACAGCTGTTCGATTATAAGGATTACGGAAATCTTGAAACAAAATTGCTGGGAGATCACCAGCTGAGCAATGCGGCAGTTGCCATTGAGGCCTGTGAGGTTTTGATAAGCAAGGGGTTTAGGATTGACGAAAGCCATATACGGGCGGGTATTGCAAATACCAGGTGGCCCGGAAGGCTTGAAATAGTCAATAAAAAGCCACTGGTGCTTATTGACGGCGCTCACAATCCCGAAGGCGGGCAATCCTTAAATACAGCCCTGGAAAAGTATTTTGCGGATAAAAGCAAGATATTTATCGTAGGATTTCTGAAGGATAAGGATTACCAATACATTATGGAGCTGCTGGCCCATAAGGCAAAGCTTATTATTACTGTGACGCCGAATACTGACAGGGCGGTACCTTCTTCCGAACTGGCTGAGATTTTAAGAAAATATTCGGATAACGTGCGGGACGGGATCACTATTGAAAACGGCTTGCAGATCGCGCTTGACAATGCTAATGAGGACTGTGTTATTTGTGCTTTTGGTTCACTGTATATGATCGGAGATATAAGAGCGGCATATATGGATATATAGATAGATGACCAACTTATTAAAATTTTATTTTATACCTGAAAGGAGCCGTAATAAATGGATCTGAAACAAGAAATCAGGAGTTTTACACCAATTGATATCGAAAAATTTTCCCAGAATAATGATGTATCCGAGAAAATCATAGACTCTGTCAAAGCTTATAATAAAGCTATAGAATACCTCAGAACCGGCAGTGAAGATATTGCCATGATTGAACTTAAAAAAGTGGTTTCTGTAAATCCTGATTTTTATGACGCGGTCAATTTATTGGGCTTATGCTATGCGTATACAAATCAAATGGACAAAGCCGAGGAACTTTTCGGAAAGGTTGTCAAAGGCGAAGATAACGTTATAAGAGCCGCAGATTACTTGAATTATTTAAACCTGGGGGAAGATGGTTCTTCCAGGAAAAAATCCAGGCTAAAGGCCAATAAAAGCCCTGTGCAAAAGGTTTTGAAACCTGAAGAGGTTAAGAGAGAACCCGTAAAAAAAAGTGGTTTTTCCGAGGAAGAAGTGCAGGCTGAGTATCTTCTCTTCAGAAAAATAGGTTCTGTTATGAAAAGGCCTGAAATAGCACTGACTTTTAGTATATTGAGCATTGCATTTTTGATTGTGGCCATGATTTTTTTCTATTTGACCATCAGGCAGGAGAAACCGGCTGATATTGATTCCGAGCCTACCACAGGTAATAGTAGTGTTACGGTAAATGCGGATTATGAAAAAGCTCTCGCTCAGAACAAAGAGCTCCAGGAACAGCTGGATTCCGCAAATGCCAAGTTAAAGCAGGTTCAGCTTTCTTCAGATATATCCCAGGCATCTTCCCTCTACAGCCAGAAGAAATATGAAGCGGCGGCGGACAAATTGCTGTCGGTACCTGCAGGCGAACTGGGAGCAGATCTGAAAAAGAAATATGATTCAATAAAAGGCGATGTTTTAAAAAAAGCAGCCAATCAGTTAACTACAGAGGGAAACTCTCTTTACAATTCAAAAAAATATCCGGAAGCCGTAAAGAAACTTGAGAAGGTTTTTGTGTACGGCAGCAACTGGACCTTTGGCGATAAAACCTTGTATATACTGGCCAAAAGCTATGTAGCGGCAGACCAGAAGCAAAAGGGGGCGGAAACCTACCAGAAGCTTATAGAACAATATCCTTCTTCGTCATATGTCAGCTATGCCAAAAGCAGGCTGAAATCCCTTCAATAATGGGAGGGCCGTATATTTGAACCGTCAGTCGGTCTGCAGTACTTCTCTTCTTTTGCGGACTTCTTTACACATTTCGAGTATCTGCTGGGCGCTGATGCACTCTATTACGTTTTTATGGCAGAAAAGCCTTGTGTTCTGCTTGAAATCTCTCAGGGAAACGAGCTTTCCCCTGTGGATGGAGCAGGTTTGCATGCACTTGGCCAGATTCATCGCTACTTCCACGTCTACTGCGGGATTTGATACATATTTCCACACTTCAACAAACTGAAGATCATTTAAAATCAAGCCGTTGCCGAACTCTCCGCATTTGTCGGTGCGTTTTACCCTATAGCCTTCGCGTTTGAATATTTCAGCCACAAGGTTTATAAAATCCTTATATGGAATATGGGCCAGATCCTCTTTCGCATTGATATTCTCCAGAAGCTTGTTTATTTTTAATTTGTACCATACGCAATAAATCACAACAGAAAGATTATATACGATTGCTGCCGTAATAAGCGGCAGAAATAAAAGAATAAGCATAATCATCACCATTTGATATTATGCTCATATTTACTGATGATATACTAATTGACCACAATTTATAATATATATACAGTAGATAGCTTTTGATTTGAGGGAATTTGGAATGAGTGATACAAACCGGGCGGTAAATCTCGTACTCAGCGGGGGAGGCATAAAAGGTGTGGCCTTTGTCGGAGCGTATGAAGAACTGGAAAGAAGGTACAGGACATTCGGAAATATAGCTGGAGTATCTGCAGGAGCACTGATAGGCGCTTTAATAGGAGCGGGGTATACGGCAAAGGAATTGATAAAAATACTTAAGGAATTTGATTTCAGCATATTAAAACTCAGGAGCGGGGACTATTTAGATATTTCATTAAACGGAAGGATCAGAAAGCTGCTTGAGGAGAAGAGGATTCTGACCGACAGCGATTTTGAGTCGCTGCTGTACAGGCAGGATTATCCCGAGCTTCAGAAATTGAGAAGGGGGAGAGAAGACTTCCGGGGCACCAGGGGCAACTTTCTCAGCAATCTAATAGCCTTCAGCCAGCAAAATGCATTTTTGGACGGAAATCTGCTGGAAAGATGGGTGGCGCAGCTTCTGGCAAACAAGGGGGTTTACACCTTCGGAGACTTAAGGAAAGGGATGCCGGACAAAGTCAACCCAAGAGGCTACAAGGTGCGCATGACTGCAATAGATGCAAATATAGGCAGGGTAATCGTGCTTCCGGACGATGTGGCCTTATACAATATGAATCCCGACAATTTTGAAGTGGCAAAGGCGGTGCGGATGAGCGCATGTGTCCCGTTCGTTTTTGAGCCCTGCGTTTTGACGAAAAAGGAAAATAACCATTTGAAGCAGCATTATATTATAGACGGCGGGGTCCTGGACAATTTTCCGGTATGGCTGCTGGACAGCACCCAGCTTGGCAATATCATAGGCCTGAAGCTGGAGGGAAAGGAATCCAAGGATATAACAAACGCTGAAAATATGCTGAAAAAGCTGCTTGTTACCTCCCATGACACAGGAGTCCCGAAAAATTCATATAATATAGATAACATTGCTCATATTAATACGGGAAATATTTCATTCCTGGATTTCGACATCAGTCAGGAAGATATGCAATTTCTGTATCAGCAGGGTAAGCTTGCCGTTCAAAAGCTTTTCATAAATATGCACAAGCGCAGCAGGGGATGGAATTAGATTTGCTTTTTTCCGGTATTTATTATATTATAAGTTTTAACGGTGTTGAAGCGTACTAATTCTTTATAGATATTGCCCCATAAGCGTTTATGCCCATATATTCAAGGATCTTGAAGGGGTTTGCAGTGTGTGATAAAGAGAGGCTTATTGGGGACATGGAGGTTAAAGATGCTATATAGAAGCACAAGAGGGAATTGTTCTAATGTTACTTCGGCTGAAGCCATAAAGAGAGGCCTTGCAGCAGATGGAGGATTGTTTGTACCTGAAAAAGTAATTCATTTTGATAATGAACAGATACTTAAAATGAGTGGAATGAGCTATCAGGAAAGAGCTTTGAGCATATTGGAAGGCTATCTGGACGATTATACCCTGAGCGAATTAAGGGATTGCGTTGTAAATGCATATACGCCTCAGAAGTTTGAGTCTGAGGCCATCGCGCCGCTGCATAAGCTCTACGATTCCGTAAATGTTCTTGAACTGTGGCACGGGCCCACAAGCGCATTTAAGGACATGGCCCTTCAGATACTTCCGCATTTTCTGGTGAAGGCTTTAAAGAAAACGGGAGAAAAGGAAGAGATAGTGATACTGGTAGCAACTTCGGGAGATACGGGGAAAGCTGCTCTGGAAGGTTTTAAGGATGTAGAAGGCACGAAAATAATTGTTTTCTTCCCAAGTGAAGGCGTAAGCCAGGTACAAAAAATGCAGATGGTGACCCAGGAGGGCGGCAATGTATATTCCATCGCCGTTAACGGGAACTTTGACGATGCGCAGAACGGGGTAAAGAGGATATTCAGCGACGAGGATGTCTGTACCTTGATGCAGGACAACGGATATAAGTTTTCCTCCGCCAATTCCATTAACTGGGGCAGGCTTGTGCCTCAGATAGTCTACTATTTTTCAGCATATGCCGATATGCTAAAAAATAAAGAAATCAAGGTAGGGGAAAAGATCAATTTTGTGGTTCCCACAGGAAACTTTGGAAATATTCTGGCGGCATATTACGCCATGCAGATGGGCTTGCCGGTAAACAGGCTTATTTGCGCTTCAAACGAAAATAACGTGTTGACAGACTTTATCAATACAGGAATTTACAATAGAAACAGGGAGTTTAAGAAAACCCTGTCCCCGTCAATGGATATCCTTATTTCCAGTAACCTTGAAAGGCTGTTGTATCTGGCTACCGACGGCAATTCCGATATGCTGTGCAACTGGATGAACCGGCTCAAAAACGAGGGTACGTATTCCGTTGACCAGGATACGAAGAAAAAAATACAAAATGTATTTTGGGCGGGATATTCCAGCGATGCCGATACCTTGAAGACTATCGAAAGCGTATACATGGAATCCGGATACGTCATAGACACACATACCGCAGTAGCAGTAGATGTCTATGACAAATACGTCATCTCTACCAGCGACGTCACAAAAGCGGTCATAGTATCGACTGCCAGCCCTTTCAAGTTCAATGAGAGCGTTGTGAAGGCAATTGCCGGTGAAGAGGCTGTGAAGGGAAAGACAGAATTTGAATTGCTGTCGGTGCTTTCGGAAAAATCCGGACTGAACATACCGGCGCCTCTCAAAGAACTGGACAAAAAGCCTGTTCTCCACAAGGAGATCTGCGAACCGCTTGAAATGATAGATCAGGTCAGGAAGGCGCTGGATATATAGAATTCAGCAGTCAGGAATCAGAATAAAGGTAACCCGGATCATGTCGGGCAATCAGAGAATAAAGGGCTGTCATAAAAGTGTGTTTTTTTAGCACTTTTGTGACAGCTTATTCATTTGTGGCGTACTGATTTCTGAATTCTGGCTCCTGGCTGCTGACTGCTGAATTTTCAGTTGCCAAGTGCATAAAAATGTGCTAATATTACTCCAAGGAAACACAATTGTACGCATTGGGTGGACAGGAGGATGTATGAAACAGGAATCAGTTTTTTTCCTAGTTGATTCAATTATTTTGCCGGAGGTTTTTGCAAAAGTAATAGAAGTGAAAAAAATATTGAGCCTGGGCAGGGTAAAGACTGTGAATGATGCCGTTAAGGAAGTTGGTATAAGCAGAAGCGCTTTTTATAAATATAAAGACTATGTATTTCCATTTTATGAAACTTCAAGAGGCAAGGTAATAACGCTTTTTTTTGTGGTGGAAGATTTCTCCGGGATACTGTCAAGCATAATTAACAAGATTGCTGCGGCAAATGCCAACATATTAACTATAAATCAGAATATTCCCATAAATGGTCTGGCCGATGTGACTATTTCCATAGAGACCTTTGACATGAAAGAAGACATTCAGAATATGATGAATGAAATCGGCAGAGTTGAAGGCGTCAGAAGATGTGAAATACTGGCCAGATAAAGTGCGGGGGTGGTACACTTTTGAGCGAACATGGACGTCCCCCGCACAGCAAAAAGCTGTAAGCAGCTTTTTGAAAGTATGCTATACTTTTGAGCGAACATGGATGTCCCCCCCGCGCGGCAAAAAGCCGCAGGCAGCTTTTTGAAGGTGCAGTGGACTTTCGTGCAAATCAATGTCCCCCGCGCTGTTTGGTGGACTTTTGTGTAAGTTTTGATATGTTTACAATTTATATTCAATGTATATTTAACAGATGTTGCAGGAGGTAACCTGATATGATTAATGTGGCAATTTTAGGCTATGGAGTAGTAGGCTCGGGGGTTGCAGAGGTTATACGCAGAAACGGGGAGAGTATAAAGCACCGGGCAGGAACAGAAATAAGGGTTAAATGGATTCTGGATGTGCGGGATTTTACTGACAGCCCGGATAAGGATGTACTTACGAAAAATGCGGATGACGTATTTAATGACGGAAGCGTTGACATAGTTGTGGAAACAATCGGCGGGGCGACTATTGCGGCTCAGTTTACCAGAAGGGCTTTATCTTCAGGTAAAAGTGTGGTCACCTCCAACAAGGAACTGGTTGCGTCCCAGGGGCCGGAGCTTTTGCAGCTGGCAAAGGACAACGGGGTGAGCTACCTGTTCGAGGCCAGCGTCGGAGGGGGAATACCCATTATCCGCCCGCTCAACCAATGCCTTGCCGCAAATGAAATACATGGGATTACGGGCATTTTGAACGGAACTACAAATTATATTTTTACCCATATGAAAAAGGAAGGGAAGAGCTTTGAGGAAGCATTAAAAGAGGCCCAGCAGAACGGATATGCCGAGCAGAATCCCACAGCGGATGTGGAAGGGCACGACGCCTGCAGAAAGCTGGCCATTTTATCCTCCATAGCATATAATGAATTTGTTGATTATTCAAATATATATACCGAAGGCATCACCAAAGTGACCACTGCCGACATGAAATATGCGGAGGCCATGAATGGGGTAATCAAGCTGATAGCCATCAGCAGAAAGTCGGAGGACAGGATCTTTGCCCGCGTCAGCCCGGCAATAGTTTCGAAGGAACACCCCCTGGCCAACGTTGAGGACGTGTTCAACGCTATTGTAGTTAAAGGGGATGCCATAGGGGACGCCATGTTCTACGGCAGAGGTGCCGGAAAGCTGCCCACAGCCAGCGCTGTGGTTGCGGATGTAATAGATATAGCAAAGCATTCGGAAGCCGGAGCAAACGGCGTATGGATCCGGACCGGCCGCAATAATGTCCTGCCGATTGAAGAAAGCCCTGCAAAATTTCTGGTAAGGGTCAGGACGGGAAATGTGCCGGAAGTAAAAAAATCCATAGCTTCTATTTTCGGACAAACCGAATTTGTGGAGCTGAATGCTAAGATTGCGGAAAATGAGCTGGCGTTTATTACGCCTGTTGCGGCGGAGAAGAATACGAGCGCCAAGCTTTCCGAATTCCTCAGAAACAATCCGTCAACTGAGATAGCAAATAAAATCAGAATTGAGGAAGAATAATTTCCTGTAAATAGACTCGTAATAGAATAGAGGATATGGGTAAAAATGAAAATTTCCATAAAAAAGATAGTGTTGACTGCATTAATGATCGCTCTGGTTTTTCTTATAACATATTTGCCTTTTTTGCATATACCAAGTCCAATTGCACAGGGTTATTTTAACGTAGGCGATGCCGCAATTATGATTACTGCAATACTTCTGGGGAGAAGCTCAGGGTTTATAGCTGGGGCAATTGGTTCTGCCCTGGCGGATCTGGTTTACGGAGCCTTTTACTTTGCACCCATTACATTTATTGTTAAAGGTGTGGAAGGCCTTGTTATCGGAGCCATAGCAAACAAAAAAGGCAAAGGGACCCCGTCTGCCGCAAGAAAGCTGATAGCTTTTGCAGTTGGAGCCCTTGTGATGGTTGCCGGATATTTTATATTTGAAATGACCGTAATAAGATTTATTTTTGATAAAACTCTTGCAATAACAGCCATAGCGGCGGAACTTCCCGGGAATCTGATCCAGGGAGCGGTCAGCGTGATACTGGCCTATGCATTTCATACGGTGCTTAACAGGACCGGAGTTGTCAATAAATTGAATTAATTCTTGAAAACGTCGGTGTCTATCTCACAGAAATCGGATGTTACGAGCCTGACGGCGTATTCCTTGTACTGCGAAAGATATTTTTTATCTATGGCGACTATTTGTATTCCTGCCCGGGAGGGGGTTCCCTCCAGCAGGATATTGTCCTCAAATGTGCCCGCTTTGTTTACCGAAAAATTATTTACAAGCAGCCCAATCTGATCTCCGCCAATGGCAGGGTATTTATCAAAAAAGCCAAGTTCTCCGCACAGGTCGGCTGCAACATCATTGTCGGGCGGCATGACAAATAGCTTTTTCATATTCAGGTACATTTTTCTCGGAATATAGCACCACTCCCTGTCATAATATTCTTTCCACTGGGGGTGGAATACGGGGCGGACGTATTTCCTGTTGTCATAAGCCACGGAATACTTGATCATATCCAGGTTATTCAGGGCTTCCTCTATATCGATATTGATGTTGAGGACATTGGAGGTCTGGTAGCTCCCGCTGTATTGAAAATATATGGGCTTGGAGGAGTCGGATATATAGTGGGACAGCTCCTGTCTGAGGAGGAGGTTTTGCCTGCTGATATCGGCGGTGGACATGCCGTTTTCAATATAGGATTCTTCAACCGTTCCGGAACTTTCTCTCTCGTTGTATTCCCTGGAAAACAGGATGTTCTGGTAATCCAGCTCATAGCCCTTGGGTGTACATAAATGTATTGTGATATTTTCTTTCTGGTTTATTTGAGCGGCCATATCTCCGGCTTTTATTGAAATTACCTGCACGCCCTTTTTGGTGGGCTTGCCTGTGATGGCTATATGGTTACCCAATTGTATTACATTTTCAGGATCAAAATTATATATGAGAAAATTGAAGTAATTCTGATTGTCTATGGCTATATTCGGGTAGAAACCCAGTTCCCCGTCAGTATCAAAGATTTTCCCGGCGCTGCCCAGATATGTAAAGAGGGTATGCCTGGCGGAGACAACCTTTTGAGGCAGGTAAAGCCAACCCTGATAGTAAGCCTGTTTCCACTGGCTTGAATAAATAGGCCTTAAATAATCTTCATCCGTATAGACAAATAAATATGCGAGATTTTTGCCTTTTGCGATTATGTCGGACGGTGTAACGGCAGCGGTATTTGAGGCAAGTCCGGTGTTTACTATGCTTCTGTCGCCGTTTTCATAGAGAATATTATTCTGGGCCGGAAGAATGCTGGAAAGCAGGTCTTTCAGCTGGTAATTTTCGGTCTCGGGAGTCAGGATGACAGCGCTGGTACTTGAATTGCCCATACCGCCGGTCTTGGGGAAATCCAGACTCACTATAAGAAAAGCCGAGAACAATATAAATATTATGGCGGCCGCACATAAGATCAATTTTTGTCTATTTGTAATAATTACTAAACTGTTCATGTAAAATCCTCCATTCCTTCAAAAAACTGAAAATTTGTGAAGGGGTTCTGATATGCCCGGGCTCTTGATTTATGCCCGGCGATATACTACTGGCGTTATGATATATTTGTATTCATAAATTTAAAAAGATAGAATTGAAAAAAACATACGGTGTGTTCGACGACCTTGACTGATTTCCAAAAAGCTGTTATTGTATCACTATAAGATACTGTGTTAACATATTAAATTTGTTTTTCTGTTAGGAGTTTTTTAAATATGAATTCCAAGTTGAGAGATGAACATACCGATGGCCTTTTTGATGCTATTCTGCTTTTAAAGAATAGGGAAGAGTGCTATAATTTTTTTGAGGATCTCTGCACTATTGCGGAGATCAAAGCTTTGGCCCAAAGGCTGGAAGTTGCAAAAATGCTCAGGGAAAAGAAAACATATACGGATATATGTGATGAAACGGGAGCCAGCACGGCAACTATCAGCAGAGTCAACAGATGCCTTGTTTACGGTGCGGACGGATATAATCTGGTTCTCGACAGATTGCAGGAGAAGGACAGGTAACATAGATGTTGAAGAGATTTTTTTTAAGCATAATAATATTATCTGCTTTGGCCTCCGAAGGCGGGGTCTATTTTTCTGCGGGCATATTTGACTGCTACCTGGTAAATCTGGCTCAGCTTGACATTATGCAGGATGGCGGCAGTTTGGTTTCGGGGCTGGCCGCTCAGAAGATGGCGGAAAGAAAGGGCACGCCTGCTGCATTTTACAGGAATATTTCCCAGAACGCCATCGAAGGGAAAGATTCCAAACCGCATAACGGTTTTGGAAATCAGGCCGTTTTTGTGTTGCCGTTTATTCTGGCTTTTATTGTTGTTTCCTATTTATATTTAAGTAACAAAATATCTTTCAATGCAGGACGCACACTGCTCAGTCTCACAGATTCTTCACCTCCGGCTTTTTGTTAATCATAAAGTCAATTACGGTTGAACCCTTTAGCAATTGACTTTCAGTACGGCGCCTTATAACATAAGGTTTTCTTGGCATGTTACTGCCACAGCTTATTTCAGCATATAACAAAATATTTTGTGAATGGAGAGTCGTTAAAATGGCTGTAAAGAAATTTATTGAGAGAATAATAGGTTCCTATAGTGATAGAGAACTCAAAAGAATTTATCCCATAGTTGATCAAATAGAGGCATTGGAGCCTGAAATAGAGAAATTGACCGATAGTCAGCTAAAAGCAAAGACACCGCAGTTAAGAGAGCGGCTTGCAAACGGAGAGACCCTTGACGATATTTTGCCTGAGGCCTTTGCCGTGGTCCGTGAAGCGTCCAAAAGGGTGCTTGGCATGAGACATTTCAGAGTACAGCTGATTGGCGGTTTAGTCCTTCACCAGGGAAGAATTTCCGAAATGAAAACCGGTGAAGGTAAGACGCTGGTGGCGACTTTGCCCGTATACCTGAATGCTCTTGCGGGAAATGGCGTGCATGTGGTCACGGTAAATGATTACCTGGCCCGCCGTGACAGCGAATGGATGGGAAAGATTTATACTTTCCTGGGAATGAGCGTAGGACTTATAGTCCACGATATGGAAAATGAGGATAGGCGCAGGGCATATAATTGTGATATCACCTATGCCACAAATAACGAGCTGGGCTTTGACTATCTGAGAGACAACATGGTTATCTACAAGGAAGATATGGTTCAGAGAGACTTAAATTACGCCATTGTGGATGAAGTTGACTCCATACTCATAGATGAAGCCAGAACTCCTCT
>JAEWSZ010000008.1 GCA_023397905.1 Bacillota bacterium
AGATTTATATCCATCAAATACCTCAATAATGTAACCATGAGAATAATCAGAGTTAGGGTGGGGCTTCCAGCGTTCATATTTGCACACTTCAGGATCGCCCATCCACATATAGACCATTTCAGCATCATCAGGCTGAATTTTTCTCAACAGCAACCGTTCTGTTTTAATTTGTTGCGTCCCTCTATGGGTTATCATATATCAGTTCCCCCTCTTTTGTACAAATTATAAATAACGCATACTCCGATTTATTTCAGGTTGCTTACAAAGACTTTTGAGTTTATAATATCATATTTTCCGGTATGAAAAAAGACATACTATTATAAGCCATAGCAATAGCCCTAAACTGTATCATTTACCTAAATTCCCTATGGCCTTCTGCCACAGGAGATTTTAACTTTATACCTTATGCAAAATTCAACCTTCCTTTAGGGTCTGGAACTTGCCTACCCAAAAGCTTTGCTGTTTCTATCCATTCTTCTATAACAGTTTCTATATTTCTCAGAGCTTCAAGATAAGTTTTGCCGTCAGAAGCACAACCCGCCAATTCAGGTGCTTCTGCGATGTAAGCCCCATCTTCTTCACTCCAATAAATAATAATTTCATATTTATGCATCTATGGCACCTCCCAGCTTATACTTCAATATTATATGCCGAACTTGTTTAATCTGATACGGCTTTGCTTTTGATCCATCTGGCTGAATATTAATTATTTCTGCAATTCCATCTTTGTAGAAAATATGGTGACTTCCCTTGATTCTCACATTGAACTCAAAGCTTTGCAGAACTTTACAGAGATCATTAAAATCTATATCCGTATCTTTTGTTCCACATAGTATTTTTATTAATATCTTTTCAAATTGCCCCATTTTATTGAGCCTCCACAATTATTATATCAGGTATTGATGTATTATAAAATAGGATTTTGGTTTCCCCTATTGTAAAACCTTGGTATATAAAATTCTCAGATGGTTTAATTCTCATATATTCTACCTTTTCTCGATTACCACTTTTTGTGATTTATAAACTACATAAAATAAAGGGTTTCAGCTATTCGCTGAAACCCTTTATTTTTCTGGTGCCGAAGGTCGGACTCGAACCGACACGGTATCGCTACCGCTGGATTTTGAGTCCAGTGCGTCTGCCAGTTTCACCACTTCGGCATGCAATTTTCTGCTGCTTAAATATAGTAACACAGAAACCACCACAACGCAATACCAAAATTGATAAATCCCCCGACAAAATTCCAGCCTTCAAAATGTGTCAGATTATGTCCGGACATCACAAATAACTTGACTTTTAGGAAGTTTTTCTGTTAGAATCAATTGTTTGAATCGGCTGATTACATTAATATTTAGTATTAATATTTTAATCGTTATTTTTAAACTTTAATCTTATCATTCATCGCAGCTAACGTAACACAACGGAGGTAAAATGGAAAAAGATAATCTGAAATCTGAAAAAATGGGAACCATGCCGGTGGGAAGACTGCTTGCAAATATGTCGCTTCCGGCCATGCTCTCAATGTTTGTTCAGTCCATGTACAATGTAGTGGACAGTTTTTTTGTTGCGAAACTCGGGCAGGATGCCCTTACGGCCGTATCCATCGCCTTTCCAATGCAGATTCTGACACTGGCTTTCGCAGTAGGCGTTGGTATAGGCACCAACTCCCTGATTGCCAGAAAGCTCGGAGAAGGAAAAGTAGAAGAGGCCACGGTCAGCGCGCGTACCGGTTTATTCCTGGCAATAGTCAACGCAGCTATATTTGTCGTCATAGGCCTGGTATTCTCAAAACCCTTTGTATCCCTGTTTTCAGACAGACCACAGGTTATTTCAATGGGAACTACATACCTGACCATAGTTACCTCTATTTCCGCCGGAATGTTTCTGGAAATAATACATTCAAAAACTCTCCAGGCAACGGGTAATATGCTCATACCTATGATATCCCAGCTGATCGGCGCAGGGCTGAATATTATATTGAATCCGCTTCTGATCTTTGGCTTATTCGGACTTCCCAGGCTCGGTATAGCCGGTTCGGCCGTGGCTACAATAACAGGCCAGCTGACCGCTATGACTTATGTAATCATTATGTTCAGGATTAAAAAGCATGACATCCATCTCACGCTGAGGGGCCTTAAGCTGAAGCTGGAAAATATCGCTGAAATATATAAAGTAGGCGCTCCCACCATAGTGATGAACGCCATAGCTTCCGTTACCACAACCGGCCTTAACGCCATATTGATGTCATTTTCCGAGGCCGCCATCGCCATACTGGGAATATATTTCAAGCTTCAATCCTTTGTATTCATGCCGGTATTCGGCCTGACCCAGGGAGCCATGCCCATAATGGGCTATAATTTCGGCGCAAATAAGAAGAAGCGTTTTTACCGCACTTTTTATCTGTCCCTGTTTGTTTCTATTACAATCATGCTGATCGGGCTGGTATTATTTCAGTTTATTCCCGGAAAGCTGCTTTCGGTATTCGGACAGAATACGGATATGGGAAGATATGCTCTGAGAGCCGTAAGCCTCTGCTTTATTCCGGCGGCCTTCGGTATTATCATAACCACCATGTTCCAATCCATAGGGCACGGTATGAAATCCCTTGTAATGTCATTATTGCGCCAGCTGGTTTTCATTTTGCCCGGCGCCGTAATCTTCGGAAAATTGTTTGGCTTGAACGGAGTCTGGTACTGCTATCCCTTTGCTGAGGTAGCATGTGTTCTGATATTCACTCCCATCGGTCTGAAAGTGATACGTGAGGAATTTATAAGGAGAAGCTCTCTTATAGACCCGTAAACGGCAAATAGCTGTTGAAATGCCTTTTTTAAGGATTTCAGCAGCTATTAGTTTTTTATCCTGCATATGGCTCTTGCAACATAGTCAGGATCGTCATTCTTTTTAAATTTATAAGTGCCTGCGATAATTCTTGTCGACCCGTTATATTTATCCAGAGCTGCTTTGAATTTCGCTGAATCAGCTATTACACCCTTTTGCACCAGCAGACTTATAACCGCTTTGGCCCTTGAGCCCCTGCTTATTTTAACTGTGATATCTCTGACATTGCTATCCGCAGTTGAACTGTCCGCCGCCGCGTTCTGGACAGTGGTACTACTCTCCCCAGGCTCATTTTCAGCCGTCTTGCTTTCGGCCGGTTTATCCGCTGCGGATTTATTTCCGGTGTTTTCAGCCGGCTTACCGGTACCTGAAGCCACCGCTTTTTTAGTTGTTGTGCTTTTCTGAGCAACATCGCCACCAGAGGGCTTTGCCGCAGTATTATCCCCGCTATCCGTACCGGGCGCCGCCGAATTACTGTCAGCAGCCGTGCTGTTTTGAGCTGTTCCTGAGCTCTGACTCACACCGGGTGCGGTCGCACCGGCAGAACTCGTGTCTGCCGCACTGTTTTCAGCTGCCGGATCATCGTCGTCGTTTATGATACTGACCTGTTCCACCATTCCATACCCTTTTGCCAGGCGTATTACTTCCTCTTTTGTAGGGTCTTTCCTGGTGCCTGCGGAATATATCATACCGGCTATGGAAGTGACTATCATTCCTATCCCAATACCTAAAATAATACTTTTCTCGTGTACTTTTCTCATCCGTATGCTCCTGTGTATAAAATCAGTAACTGTTGGCTGAGGATACCACACAATTGACCTCGCGAAATCACCGGTATTATCTGTTCAAGACTCTGATCAGTCCTATTTCACCTTTACCGATTTTTAATTTATCCGCTATTTCGTCATTGCTCATACCCTGTTCAATCATCTGCAGAACTTCTTTTTTCCTGTTGTTGTAGACAAGTCTGGATTTTCCGCCGTCAGCGTCATTATAATTATTTCTGTCAAATAAAACCGGCACCGGCGCCTCTGCTTCAGAAGGTTCTTCCTTAATCAGACCGGAAATATCTGAAACCGGTAAATCCAATGAGCCCGATGAGTCTGAGGGGTCTTCTGAAACGGGCGGAACAGCCACGGGAACCTCCACATCCGGAATGCCGGCGTCCGGTATGTCTATGACCGGGATCGAAGGTTTGACTTCCGCGGCGGAAAGCGCCTCGTAGGACGAAATGCCAGTCTCCTCTTTAAGTATACCGGCATCTCCGCCTACGCTTTTATCCGGCTCATTGCTGCCCATTTTGTTGAAAAATTCCTGATTTTTCTCTGATATGACATTTACAACATAATCGGATATCTTGTTGAGTTCCTGTACCATTTCTTCAGAGTCCTGAATCAGGTTGAACATTTCCTCTTTTTTTCTGTCAAATTCCTTAAAAAAGTCTTTGCCATTGACCTTATCCATAGCAATAAAAAACAGGGATCCAATAATCAATAAAACCCCTAAAAAAATGATACTAACGTAAAATGCTTCCATATTCACCTCATGCTGTTAAATTCTGATATCTATTGTTGGAGTATTCTGATCATTTTTTTGTTTCTTTTTTTTGTCATTCTGCTTGTTATTATTGTTATCTCTTTCCTGCCTTTCATTTACACGGCCCTGCTTGACATTTTCCCTTGCTACGACCTGTTTCAGGCTGTTATCTACCCTATCCCGGTTTGCTTCGGCCTGCTGCTGGTATATAGCCTGGTTTTTATTGGCTTCGTCGTTGTACGATTTGGATATTTCAGAAGTCTTTGGAAACATGACCTGAAAATCCATAGGCTTTATAGACATTTATATCACCTCTTTCCTTTTCGCAAAGCTCAACGGCAATCAACACACAACCACCGGAAAAATCCGCCTTTCGGCTTTCATATGCGAAGAATATAAATGTATGATCAACGTCCGCTTTGCACTTTACTTATCAATGGCCCCTACGCGTATATCCGCACCGTCCCTGTACAGGGTGCAGTATTGCAGAGCCTCTTTTACATACATCATGCAGGTTCCGATAGTCACCTTGACTCCGGGATATATAAAATTCATAGCGCGCACTTTTCCGTTGCCTTCCTGCTGCAATTTCGAGTCAAGCTCTTCAATCTCTCTTTTAACTTCCTCAAGCCTGGAGGACAGGTATATTTTTGTACGCACACTCTTTGTCATAATTTCCTGCTTGTCCGGTGCAAGGGAACCCATGCTCTCCATTTTTTTCAAAATCGTTATTGCCTGTTCCGCCTTTTTTATATCCGATTCCATTGATACCAGCTCTTCTCTTGCCTGCTTGTATCTTTCTCTTACCGTGGGATCCGCCCCAACCTCAAGCTCTGTGGCGGTTGCCATATGGGAGCCTATGACTTTCGCAGAAATAATCTTTCCCACCTTGCAGGTCCCCCCGACCAACAGTCCTTTTCTCCCTGTCAGTTCAAGCTTATTGCCGCATTTTACATTGCTGTGCATGATAGCTTCCGACTGAACATTATTCTTTGCCTCAACGTTGGTATACTCAATATATCTGGCTACAATATCACCGCCTGCAATAAGAGAACCCTTGCCCATCCCCTGCATTCCTCTTCTCAGAATGATGCTGCCGCCGGCCTTTATCCTGGCACCTTCCACAACACCATAGATCTCCACATTGCCTCCGGCTTCCACACTAAAACCTGACAGCACATTTCCCTTGACAATCACACTTCCTACAAAGTTTATATTTCCGGTGGAATTGTCCACGTCCGCCGGTATCTCATGGTTTGTGTAAACACTGACCTTAGTCTGCTCAAGATACTCAACCTCTCCGTCGGTTGCTGCATACAGAGTCTGCCCGTCTTCCGACACGGTTACATTCTTGCCTCTCGGAAGAATAGCCGGTTTTCCGTTTACCGCCTGAATTGGCTTTCCTTTAACGGTTACACCCTGAATTCCAGGAACCGGAGGAACCATCGTACACAGTTCCTGCCCTGCCTTTACCGACTGGATCAAATTCAGCTCTCTGTAATTGATTCTCCCGTCTTCCAGCACTGTTGGCGTTTTGTCAACAGTAGTATCAAAATGAAAAATAACAGAGCCGTTTTTTCCGTTCTGCACAGGCAGCCCTTCGGCAACGCAAAAGCTTTGGTTATATACGGGATGTTCACATAAATTTTTAATAAGGTCATCCTTTATACCGTATGTAACCTTTTGGTTTTGAAGAGCAGTTATTATGTCATCCCTCGTGATAGGTGAGCCGTTTTCGCCCGGATAAAGAGTTACGGAAGCTGACAACTCATCGGGCGACACGGTCACTAAAACTTTCAAATCATCTTGATTAGCCATAAATTCTCCTTTAAGATTCAAGCATTATTTTGTGTCTGAACATTTTGCCTCTCATCCTTAAAAGCGCCTTCGTATGAAGCTGTGAGATTCTTGACTCCGTTACATTCATTATGGCACTTATTTCTTTCAAAGTAAGCTCTTCGAAATAGTAAAAAGTAATTACCGCTTTCTCTTTCTCGGGTAATTTATTTATGGCATCAGCCAGAAGCTCCTTTATCTCGCCAAATTCCAACGATGCCTCAGGCTTGTCTTCAGTATTTTCACTAGCTATTTCCAAACCTCTCTCGTAATTCTGCTCCATAAACTCTTCCAACGACATCATTGATGAAACGTTGACGTCATTTAAAAGCCTATAGAATTCTTCCATGCTTATTCCCAATTTCTCGGCAACCTCTTTGTCGGTAGCTGAATGGCCCGCTTCATTTTCAATTTCCGCGTAGACTCTCTCCAGTTCCTTGTTTTTTTGTCTCAAAGACCTCGGAACCCAGTCCAGATCCCTGATACTATCTATAATAGAGCCCCTTATTCTCAAAGAAGCATAAGTTTCAAATTTAGCGCCTTTGGCAACATCAAATTTTTCTATAGCATCAATAAGGCCAAAAGCCCCATAACCTACCAGATCGTCAAACTCAACGTTCGAACCGAAGTAGATACTCAATCTTCCTGCCACATACTTAATCAGATACGCATACTCGATAATTAGCTTTTCTTTTGCAACAGGATCCTTATTTTCCGTGTACTGCTTCCAAAGCTGATTTATATTTGCACTAAACATGTAGATCCCCCATCAATTTTTACTATATATATCACTAAATGCCCTATTCGTTGACTTTAGTCCTGATCGCCTGTGATAAATCTAGTGGAGAAAAACCGTCGTCTAGTCCGCTGTCTGCAAACAGATCCAGATTATTGCCCAAATGCTCCTCCTGCTTTGACTTTGCAGCTTCCTCTTCCAGCATTTGCTGTTCATTCTTTAGCTTTTCTTCTTCCTCTTGCTTCTGTTTATTCTGTTCTTCAACAATGCCGGATAATGTAGTGCTGACTAATAAGCCTATAACATAAAATCCCACCAATGCTATAATCATTCTTATACAGGTTTTGTTTGTGCCGGCATTTCCTGCTAAACTTATGATACCTGTGATAATTGCTGACACCATTGCCAGTAGAAACGGTATTTTCATAATAGTCTCCATTCTTACCTCTCAGTTTCAAAAAGTAAAGAACATCTACATTCTTTTCTTTAGTTAAGTATTTAAATTATAGTTGTTTTATACCAAACCCAATGGTCTTGACCATGAGTCTACCATCATCAGAATATGCTTCTATGGTACGTCCGTAATTTCCGCCGGTATCTTCGGATATGACCGGAATTTTCAGCTCCTTCAGTATTTCCTTGGAAGCCACCACATTTCTGTATCCGATCCTCATTAAATCCGAGCTCTGGTTAAATGCAAACATCTGCGCTCCACCGGCAAGCTTCGCAGTGATTTTTTCTTTTCTTGCCCCTAACTTTAACATATCCTCTACAAGTTTAACAATTGCAGTATCGGCAAATTTTGCAATATTGCCGTTATTTTTAGCCTGTTCACTGCTGGGTAACATAACATGCGCCAAACCAACCACCCTGGTTGTAGAATCATATAACACCACTCCCACACATGAGCCAAGACCAAGTGTTGTCAACATGCAAGGATGCCTGGCCGAATTCAGATCAGCCATACCAACCTTAACTATCTCCATATCCATTATTCAATAACTCCCAATGCTCTTAATAATACCTCGTAAGAATCAACATCAGGTATTAAAAGAAAGTCTCCAAATACTCTCGTCGTTCCTTCACTGAATTCTGTTTCAATATACAAAACCGAATCTCCCACTTTTCCGAATTCAATCGCCGGAACGCTTAAAATTGCACCTGCCATGTCTATTGCCAGTTCGGGTACCGATGGCATTATATGGAGATTTGTAAGGCCTGCAAGCGCAGATAAATACGATGCCGTTAAAATATTTCCGATCTCTTTCAGAGCCGATAGCTCAAGCTCGTCAAAATAGGTGCTGGATGAATCTTTATTTCCCAAAAGGATATTCACAAGCTGCCTGGCCGCATGAGTATCCAGTATGAACATCATATTGCCGGTTAAATCACCTGTCACGCTAAGAAGTATTCCGACCACTATGATTTCTTCTCCTCCAAGGATCTGGCTGACCTTGTCAAATCCCATGATTTTGACTTTCGGAACCGCCATATCCACCTTTTTGTCTATCATCTTTGCAAGAGAAGTTACTGCATTGCCGGCGCCGATATTTCCTATTTCCTTAAGTACGTCCATCTGGATATTATTTAATTCATCAAAACTAATACTCATTTCTTTTACCTCTGAAACATCATATTATTAAAGCTTAACTAATTTCTCAAAGTTTAAAAGAGTTACTATTTCTCCGTCAACCTTTCCAATACCGAATATGTAATCCGACACCGAGCTATTTATCAGGCTCGAAGCGTTTTCAATGGCGTCTCCGCCCAGTTGTATGGTCTGAAGCACCTGGTCCACTATAACCCCGATGGATATTTCCTCAAGCTTCAGGATAATGATACGGGTCTCTTCGGTTTCTTCCACCGGAGGAAGATTGAATTTGGACCTCAAGTCCATAACCGGTATTATATCTCCTCTTAAATTGATAACACCCTTTATGTATTCCGGAGTTTTCGGCACTCTTGTAATAGTTTTCATCCTGTCGATGGTAGTAATCCTCAGAGAATCTATTCCAAAACGCTCTTCTCCGAGGCTGAACACGATATACTGTTTTGTTTCAAATTCATGAATCTGCGAATCTTCCATATTTTTATCCCCTCCATAAAACCCGTTTACGGTTTTTTCCAAGAGCGAAGAGTATTATGTCCGCTCTATAGTGTGCTTCGCTTTTTATGTAATAGAGTTTACATCAATTATAAGTGCTACGTTTCCGTCTCCGAGTATTGTAGCTCCGGCCAGGTATTTGATGCCTGTGAGCATTCTGCCCAATGATTTTATTACTATTTCCTGCTGGCCGATTACGCTGTCAACTACCAGGCCTGTCAGTTTTTCACCTTTTCGCACGATTACTATCTTAAGCTGCTTCTGTGATTCGGTGCTGCTGTCCGGAACCTCCAGGGAATCCGCCAGCCTTGTGATGGGAACCACCATATTCCGGAGCAGGATGATCTCCTGGCCCTGTACGGTTTTCACGTCCTCTGCCGGCCAGTTGTATATCTGGTATATAGAGCCCAGCGGAATAGCATATTTTTCATTTCCCACATTTACGAGCAGGGCCTGGTATATTGCCAGTGTAAGCGGAAGCTTTATAAGGAACTTGCTTCCCTTACCGCTCTGGGTTTCAACCTCGACCCTTCCGCCAAGCTGCTCGATCTTCGTCTTGACAACATCCAGCCCCACGCCTCTTCCCGAAAGACCTGTTATTTTGTCGGCGGTGCTGAAGCTTGGCCTGAACAGCAGCTCAATAGCTTCCTGCTGCGACATGGCGGCTGCAGCCTCCTTTGTGACAATACCGTTTTCCACGGCTTTTCCTTTTATCTTTTCCAGATTCAGACCGGCTCCGTCGTCTGCAACTTCAATGATAACGTTGTTTCCCGACTGATAGGCCGTGAGGTTTATTCTGCCCACTTCCGGTTTTCCCAGCTGCTTTCTTGTCTCAGTGGATTCAAGTCCGTGATCGCAGGAATTTCTCAGCAAATGGATAAGGGGATCGCCTATTTCATCTATAACGGTTCTGTCAAGCTCGGTTTCCTCACCGGACATCACAAGCTCTATCTCCTTGCCCAGGTCCTTTGCAATATCTCTTATCATTCTCGGGAACCTGTTGAACACAGTCTCTACCGGAACCATTCTGACCTTCATTACGGCATCATTGAGATTTGTAGTGATCCTCTCGAGATATTCAAGGGTTTCATGGTATTCCTGGGGTTTCGATGTAATATCCGTCCCTTCAAGACGGGTCTTTGTGATTATAAGCTCGCCCACCAGGTTCATGAGCACATCAAGCCTGTCAATATCGACTCTGACTGTCCTCTGGGTTTTTCTGGGGGCGTTGTTTGCATTCTGCTTTGCAGCGTCGTGAACCTCCGCTTCCTTTACGGCGGCGCTCTCCGCTGCTGCGCTTTCCTTGGCTTCCGAATATGTACTCACTTCTGTTTCAACGGCCGCGCCGCCGTCTACAGTGAATTTGCCCATGGTTCTGATTATTACTTCATCCACCTCGGCAATGGAGTTCAGCTCCTTTGAGTACAGCTCCACCTCTTCCTTTGTCACCGCTATAACGGTGAATTCAAAATCGAATTTTTCATCCTCTATGTCCTGGACCACCGGCTGGGATTTGATTATCTCGCCGTATCTCTCCAGGGTCTGAAAGAGTATGAAGGCTCTCGCGGATTTGAGCAGACAGCCCTTATTTAAAACAATTGTTATTTTAAGAGCGTTCATTCCCGAATCGATAGCTTTATTTACAGCCCTCTGCTCAAATTCATCCAGCTCCATCTGAGCACTGGCATATTTTTCAACTTCACCAACGGCAGCCGCCTCTCCTGCAGCTTGTCCTTTTGCGGAACCGGAATCCCCCGCTCCCTTGTTGGTCAATATTTCATTCAGGGCGGAAATGACGTCCTTGTACTCCCTGTCGCCTTCACCGCCGGTTGTGATAACACTGTTTACATAGTTTTCAAGAGCATCCAGGCATTTGAACAGCACGTCCACAAGACCTGAGGTCACCTTTATTTCATCATTCCTGATGGCATGCAGAACATTTTCCATATCATGGGTCAATTTTGTCATTTTGGTAAAACCCATGGTACCCGCCATTCCCTTTAAAGTATGGGCGACCCTGAATATTTCATTTAAAACATCCTTGTCCTCAGGATCTTTCTCAATCTGCAAAAGGCATTGATTCAAGCTCTGAACATGTTCGTTTGCCTCTTCGATAAATATTTGTAAATACTGACTCATATCCATATTAACGCACCCCCAAATATTGAATAATCTCTTCTGATATTTTATCAAGTGATACTACTTTGTCTACAGCTCCCGTCTGCAATGCCATTTTGGGCATTCCATATACTACGCTTGATTCTTCATCCTGAGCAATAATATAACTTTTATTAACTTCTTTCAGCTTTTTTATTCCTACGCTGCCGTCAGCGCCCATACCGGTCATAATGACGCCTATAATGTTTTTCAATCCTGTGGCCGACAGCGAATTCATCATCACGTCTACCGAAGGCCTGTGTCCCCCCACCGGAGGAGACTTGTCAAGACTTATGAGTATATCGCCGTTTGAAGCGGCTTCTACCTTCATGTGCGAATCACCGGGTGCAACATATACATGTCCTGCCAGTATCTTTTCCCCTTGCCGGGCTTCTCTTACTACCAGATCGCTTTTGCTGTCAAGCCTTTCGGCCAGAGAAGTTGTAAAACCCGGCGGCATATGCTGTACTATCAAAACAGCGGCAGGTATATCTCCCGGCAAAAACGGAATCACGCTTTGCAGCGCTTTAGGTCCGCCGGTTGAAGTTCCTATGGCAATAATATATTTCAAAACCACGCTGTTGGCAATAGTCATGTTATTATCCGCCTGCTTAAGTTTGCTTCTGGCCGTCTTAAACTTTATATTTTTCGCAATTGCGATCTTTTCGATAATCTCATTTTTTTTCTTTTCATTCTTGATATCAAATAAATTTTTGGGTTTTGCAACAAAATCAACCGCGCCTTCATCCAATGCTTTTATAGTGAGCTCAGCCCCGTGATCAGTTCCGCTGCTGAGCATTATTACGGGTTTGGGAAACCTCTTCATAATAGCTTTCAAACAATCAATACCGTCCATTACAGGCATTTCAACATCAAGGGTAATTACATCAGGGTCCAGTTCAGCGATTTTAACCAATGCATCTTTTCCGTTTGTAGCGGTCCCTACCACCGTAAGCGAACTGTCGGAGTCGATCAAATCCGCCAGTACCTTTCTCATGAAGGCCGAATCGTCTACAACCAATACTTTAATTGCATTATTGTTTTTCAATAAGTTCATTCATTACCTCTTAGCCCTTTATTTAAAAGTAGTCTCTGCTGATTAAATATAAATCCAATAATTTTTTCACGTTCTTTGTATCCGATATTTACAAAACTTATTGATGAAATATATTGCAGTTCACCGTTTATTATTTTTTTGCTGCATCTTATGATTTTACCGCCAAAATCTACTTTATTGTCTTCAAACTCAAGCCAGCCTTTTATTAAAGTATCCTGCTCAAGCGGAACATCCGTCTTTGCCGAAAGCCCCCCTCCACTTATATCTATTGTCTGGCCTTCAATCACAGCGGCCTCCGCTTCCTCTGCCTCCGGAGGCTCATTACGGAAAATGACCGGAGCGGAGCAGTCAAAGCGGTAAAACTGTCTGCGCTGTATTTTGGCTATGTCTTCCGTAACGCTGACATCCAGTAATGCAATATCGTCAACCACAAGCCTGTCGGTTACAAAGCCCTCCATTTTATAAATCTGATTTGATTTATAAAATAAATATGCTTCAATGTGTGAGTTGACTTTTACGGGATATATTTTCGCCTCATATATCGGAGCTGATATCCTCACCGTTTTTTCGCCGATATATCCCTCTATCTGACTCACAAATCCAATATCTAGTTTTCCGTCAATCGGGTCGGTCACTGTCATTTCAATTTTCGTCCCGATTGGAAAATCTGTAAAACTTTTGTGATTACTCAAACATTTACCTCATATAGTAATAGTATACTCTCTTATTAGTTGGTAAACAACCCAACAAACCTATTTATAAAACCTTTAATGCCCGGCTGTGTTATACTGTTCTGAGTTATTTCCTTTTTCAGCAGCATATCCGCAACGTCATTAATCAGTTTACTGGTGCCATTTTTAGGGTAACAAAGCAAATATGGCCTCTGGAGCTTTACGGATTTGGTAAATGACTGGTCAAAAGGCAAATACCCTAGGGATTCCAGTTTCATACCCAAAAACCTGTCCGAAACCATGGCAAAATTATTATATACTGTTTTTGCTTCATTTTCATTATCAGCCCTGTTTATCAGAACATTTATCATGCAGTCCTTTTTGATATGCGATACGGTCTTTACCAGGGCATAGGCATCCGTTATGGAGGTGGGCTCAGGCGTCACCACCAGAAGCACCTCTTCCGCCGAAAGCACGAAATTCATAACCGTGTCTGACAGGCCGGCGCCGGTATCGATCAATATATAATCCGCAATGTGGTCAAGCAGTGACATATTTGCAATAAAGGCCTCCAGGGAATTTTTATCAAGATTTATCAATTCCTGTACGCCGGAACCGCCTGAAATAAACTTTATGTTATTGGGCCCTTCGCACAAAATGTCCAGAATGCCCTTCTCACTGTTTATGGAATCCAACAGGGTATACCTTGGTACTATGCCAAATACTACATCTATGTTTGAAAGCCCCAGGTCCGCGTCGATAATAACGACCCTATAGCCTTTCTGGCTCAAAGCAATTGCCAGGTTTACGGTGACGCTGGTCTTTCCCACGCCTCCCTTTCCACTGGTGACGGCCACAACCTTGGCGCGCTTTCTGACTGTTATTTTCTCCGGTTGTGAAGTATTAATAGCAGCCTGAGATGCTCCGTTGTTTACATTTAAACTGCTAACTATTTTCCTCAACTTTTCAGCTTGATCTATCATCATGAACCTCCGTGTTCCCAGTGTGCACACCTGAGCTGTTCAGGCTTTGATTTAATATATCTCTTTCGCCGAAGTGAATCCGGCTCCGCAGACCGCGTCTGCGCACCCCGCTCTCGCGCGGCGTTTGAACAACGTCCGGCGTTGTTCAAAGTTATGATATAGTCCCCAGCAAGTTTTTTGACAGCCTGTCTATATTTGCTATTTCAATGTCATCAGGGACGTTTTGCCCGTTTGTCATGTAGGACAGGCTCCTGTTCGCATAAAATTTGGTATTCAATATGCTGCCGTATACAGGTGTTTCATCAAGCTTGGTAAAAATAAGTCTGTAATTTTCAATAAAATCATAATTTTTAATTATCTCTTTGCAATTTTTAGAGCTCACCGTAGTACTTAATACCAAAAAGATATTATCCGCCTCGCAGGCATTCACCAACTTTTTAAGTTCTTCAAACTTCTGCTTGTCCCTATGGCTGCAGCCGGCGGTGTCTATCAGAATAATATCCTTGTCGCTGTATCTCTGGATCTCATTGCTTATTTCAAATACCGAATATGCCACTGAAATTGGTATTCCCAATATCTCGGCATAGGTCTTCAACTGCTCCACCGCGGCGATCCTATAGGTATCGGCGGTAATAAAACCGACCTTCTTGTTATTTGACAGCATAAAGGTTGCGGCCAGTTTTGCCAGCGTCGTGGTCTTGCCCACTCCGGTAGGCCCTATAAAAAGTATAACCGTGGGCTTTCCGTCCTTGCGCAGGTTTATGGGCTCGGCCTTTCCCAGCATGGAGGCTATGACCGAATGCATTACCATGGAGGCATCGCTTATGCATGTGGAATTGCTTTCACTTGTGACCCGCTCCATGATGCTTTTGGCAATCTCCTCGTCCACCTCGTTTTTCAGAAGATTATTATACAACAGCTGATATACCTGTGCCTGCTGTATGTCATCCTCTTTTTTGTCAGTAACCATGTTTTTATCTTCAGGTTTTACCGCATTTAAAACTTTTTCCAGAAGATTTTCAATATTACTTACTTTATTCTCTAACTCAGTAATTTTTTCCTCTTTTTGTGACAATATATTTTTTGCAGGAACAATATTATTTTGAGGTTGTTCTCTGGGTTTGGCATTGTCGTCGTCAATTGCCGCCATTATTTCTATCATCGGACTGGTAAAATACTTTTTTATGCCCTTTTGCCTTACTTTTTTGTGTTTAAGATAATCGCATTGTTCCCAAGATCCATTTTAACCTTTAATAATGCTTCTTGAGTATTCTTACCCATATAACGCTTTATCTTCATTTTATCCCCCCGTTTACCGGATATTCCTTTGCAACAAATGCAGCCTGCCAATGCCTTTAAAAAATCCATTTACTGATTTTGCCGCCTGTGCGAAATACGGCGGTGTGTGCGCCGCTCAATCACCCAAAATCCGGCTTCGCACTAGACGCTTACCGTTCCTACAGACTGTATTTCCACTCCCGGATCAATTTCATTATACGATAAAACCACAAGTCCGGGAATAACATTTTCAGTAAGTCTTTTAAAATATAATCTGACTACCGGCGAGGCCAGCACTATGGGCTGGCTTCCAAGCTGAACCAGTCTCTGGATATTTTTTGACAGGTTATTTATTATGGTATTTGAAACCATGGGATCCAGCGCCAGGTATGAACCGAATTCGGTCTTCTGCACCGCATCCATTATCATCTGTTCCACCTTGGGATCAATGGTAATGACGTTGGAGTTGCCATTAAAGAATTTCTGTGATATGGATCTTCCCAGAGCCTGTCTTACATACTCGGTAAGCATATCCACATCATGGGTTACAGGGGAATAATCCGCCAGCGTTTCCATAATGGTTACCATATCTCTTATGGACACATTTTCTTTCAGAAGATTTGCAAGTACCTTTTGGATTTCGCCCACACTCATAAGCTTGGGAACCAGCTCGTCAACAATAGCAGGGTAAGTCTGCTTTATATTGTCCACAAGAGTCTGAACCTCCTGCCTTCCCAACAATTCGTAGGAGTGTTTCTTGATTACCTCCGTCAGATGGGTGGCTATGATGGACGGTGGATCCACAACAGTGTATCCCAGCATTTCCGCCCTGTCTCTCTGGCCTTCCTGTATCCATATGGCAGGCAGTCCAAAGGCAGGCTCGGTGGTCTTTATTCCTTCCAGTTCTTCTTCGACTCCGCCTGAATTCATGGCCAGGAAGTAATCGAACAGCAGCTCGCCCTTTGCCACCTCGGAGCCTTTTATTTTAACGATATATTCGCTGGAGCCGATCTGAATATTATCTCTGAGCCGTATTACAGGAACCACCATACCCAGTTCAAGAGCCAGCTGCCTTCTGATCAGAACCACTCTGTCCAGAAGGTCTCCGCCCTGATTTGCATCTGCCAGCGGAATAATGCCGTATCCGAATTCCAGTTCAATTGGGTCCACCTGCAATAAGCCCACCACATTCTCGGGCTTCCTGATCTCTTCAACTTCGCTTTCCTGTATCTGAACCTCTTCGTCAATTACCGCTTCCTTCTGCAGCTGCCTGATCTTATATGCCACAAACACCAGTATCAGCGCCAGAATAACAAATGGAGCCGGCGACAGGAACGGCGCCAGCCCAAGGCTTAATACGGCTGCAATATAGAGCACCTTCGGATTGTAAAAAAGCTGCTTGATGACATCTTTGTTCAGATCGGATTCCGCACCGGCTCTCGTTACAATAAAGCTGGTGGCCACCGACAGCATCAGAGCCGGCACCTGGCTGACCAGACCGTCACCGATCGTCAGTATGGTATAGTTCTGAAGGGCCTGGCTGATATCTTCGCCTCTCATTACGATTCCGATTATCAAACCGCCTGCGATATTTATAATAGTTATGATTATACCTGCTATGGCGTCATTTTTTACAAATTTGCTGGCACCGTCCATGGAACCGTAGAAGTCCGCTTCTCTCTGTATCTTTCTCCGTCTTTCCTTTGCTTCGGTTTCACTGATCAGGCCTGTATTCAGATCGGCGTCAATGGCCATCTGTTTACCGGGCATGGCGTCCAATGTAAATCTGGCGGCCACTTCCGCAACTCTTTCGGAACCTTTTGTTATTACAAGAAAATTAACTATCATGATGATAAAGAATATTACAAAACCTACTACAAGGTTATTCCTGCCCACGAAGTAACCAAAGCCCCGTATTACCTGGCCGGCCTCGCCCTCTGACAGAATGAGCTTGGTTGCAGTAACATTCAGTGACAGTCTGTATATTGTTGTGACAACTATCAAAGTCGGAAAAATAGACAGGTCAAGGGCTGATTTGAGATAAATCGTGTTCAGCATGATAACTGCCGCAAGTATGATGTTAATTGCCAGCAGAAAGTCCAGCAGAGCCGAAGGAAGCGGCAAAATAAGGTTCATTATTGCTATAATAATTATAATTGGTATGAAAAAATTATTTAACTTTGCCATACTCCATCCACCTTTTTACAAAATTTTTGATTTATTTTGCCATTTACGGCTTCTGACCTGTGCTGCCGCCGTTTTTCAGGTTGTACACAAATGCCAGTATTTCGGCCACTGCCTGATATAATTCCTGCGGTATGGTCTCGCCTATATTAACAGTACTGAATAACGTTCTTGCCAGCGGTTTATTTTCAACCACCTGTATTTTATTTTCAGCCGCCACCTGTTTTATTCTCATGGCCACATAATCCTGTCCCTTGGCAATCACATAAGGCGCGCTTGCTTTCTGTATGTCATATTTTATGGCTACGGCGTAATGCGTCGGGTTTGTAATGACAACATCCGCCTTCGGTATTTCCTGCATCATTCTTCGCATGGACATCTGACGCTGCTTTTGCTTTATCTTTGACTTTATCTCAGGATTACCTTCCATTTGCTTGAATTCTTCTTTTATCTCCTGCTTGGTCATCTTGAGGCTTTTCTCATAGTCATACCTCTGATACAGGTAATCCAGGAATCCCACCAGGATCATTACAATGCATATCCGCAGCGCCACTGCGAAGGCCGAATTCCCTATAAAGGCCAGTACATCAAGCAGATCCTTGCCCATTAACGCCACTACTTCATTTGACTTTGATTTTAAATATGTATAGGTCACCAGACCCACTATCACTATTTTTATAATGGCTTTTACAAGTTCAACTACGGAGCGCAGGGAGAATATCCGTTTAAATCCGCTCAGGGGATTTATCCTGTTTCCCTGGATCTTTAAGGTTTCCATTGTAAACAGTATTCCAACCTGTGCGTACCCCACAAGCAAACCCGCCAGCGCCGCAATCAGAAGCAGAGGCAAAACAGTTTGTGCTAAAACTATGAGACCGTCTACGAACAGCTTCGCAAGTATGTTGGCGTCTATTGCATCCTTCATGATAAGATACTGGGTAAATGTTTTTTTCATATACCCGGTTATCTGCCCGTATATTATAGAGCCAAAAGCATTTACAGACACAATCATTATGACCAGCGTCAGCGAAGCCGACATCTCTCTGCTTTGAAATACCTGTCCTTTTTTTCTGGCATCACTTTTTTTCTTGGGAGTGGCCTTTTCTGTCTTGTCATCTCCGCCTGCCGCAAAAAGCTGATAATTTAACTTTAACCGACTTCTCTCATAGGGGTTTGCCATTCCACCCTCCATGCATATATTTGTCTTAAACCGGATTTACGGAGATGGAGACATTGCCCTGATAAACTTGAATATATCAATATTCATATTATCCGTCAGCATTGCCACCACATATATAAAAGCCGGTATTGTAAGCATTATGATTATGATACCTATTAAAATTTTCAAAGGCATACCCAGTATGAAAACATTCATTTGAGGTATGGTCTTCGAAATAATTCCCAGAACCACATCTGTTATAATAACAGCCGCCACTATGGGAGCCGCTATTTTGAAACCCACCGAAAACATTTCCTGAAAAACCTCTATTACGCTGTCCATCATTCCCGGTCCAATGACGGCGCTTCCCAGCGGAACAATGGTAAAGCTCTGGTATAATGCCTTTATCAGCATGTGATGGCCGTTTGTCACAAGAAATATTATCATTGCCAGTATAAAATACAGATTTGCTGTAATGGGCACCTGTATATTGCTCAGGGGGTCCATTACGTTTACCATACCGAACCCTATCTGCATATCTATTATCTGGCCGGCTATATAAATGCTGGTAAAAACAGCATAGGCAATATATCCTATTATAAGCCCCACAAGAAATTCCTTGATTATGTACAGGGCATACACCATAAAATTCTCGGTGTCGATAATATGGTCAACCTTTATTACATTAGCCATCAGCAATGCCGCTGTGAAAGCAAATCCCACCTTGAAATATACCGGCATATTCCTCCGTCCGAAAATCGGAGCGGTGACAAAGAGTCCGGTCATTCGTACAAACACAAGCAGAAAAAGCTCTATATTGTTCAGAAACATGTCAAATGGAATCTGCATCTTATTAAAACTCCTGTTTTAAGCTACTTTATATACTGATTCATATTCATAAAAATCCCCTGCGTATATTCTATCAGAACCCTCAGCATCCAGGAGCCGAAAAGGGCTATTGCCGCCACCACCGAAAGAATTTTCGGAACAAAAGTCAGAGTCTGCTCCTGTATCTGGGTCGTAGCCTGAAAAATACTTATTACCAAGCCCACAACCATACTTATTATTAAGATTGGAGCCGACACATATATGATGACCTTTAAGGCCTCCTGTGCAATATAAATAATACCGCTTTCATCCATATCTACTCCTGACCCCCTATTCTTCCAAAAGACGCCCGCTTCTCTCATCCTGCACTCTAAAAAAGGGCGCCCGCACTTTTTTTGCCGTGTGCCATATATGGCAGGCCGGACATGCCGCAAATCTTTATATGTAAATTAAATATATTGCTCCCCGCTTCACCGGGCAAAACTCACCACTATGGACTGCGTCAGCATTGACCACCCGTCAACCAGTATGAATAATAGTATTTTAAAGGGCAGCGATATCATTACCGGCGGAAGCATCATCATTCCCATGGACATCAAGGTGCTGGACACAATCATGTCTATTATCAGGAAGGGCAGAAATATCAAAAATCCGAATTTAAAGGCCACAGTCATTTCACTTATGATGAATGCCGGAGCAACAATTGTAAGAGAGAGCTTTGGCGCGTCCTGAACCCTTATGGGATCCTTCTGCCCCGAAATGGTCATAAACAATTCCAGATCCTTTTCCCGCTTGTTGCTGAATATCTGTTTCACCATCCAGGTCTTTATTGTCTGGGAACTCCTTTCAATAGCCACCTGAGAATTGATCTCCCCCTTTGAATAAGGCTGATAAGCATTATTATTGATATCTGTTATCACAGGAGTCATTACAAAAAAGGTAATAAACAGCGCAAGTCCTATTAAAATCTGATTTGGAGGCATCTGCTGCGTACCCAGCGCATTTCTTAAAAAGGATAAAATAATGATTATCCTTGTAAAACCGGTCATCATTATGAGGATGGAAGGCGCTACCGCCAGGATGGTCAGCATGAGCAGCAGCTGGATACTGGAGGAAACCTCCTTGGGGTCCTGTGAGGAGCCTATGTTTATTCCGTCCCTCGTTATGGATACATTGGGCTCTGCCAAAGCCTGTCCGCCCATCAGACAAAAAACAGCTACCAGAATTAACGTTACAATGACAAACTTTTTGATTCTACGCTTTTTATTCATCTTCACGACCTTCATCATCACCACTGTTGGTTAGGTTTTTGAGCTTTTCCAAATTCTTTTTGAACATTACATCATCATTAACTATTTCACCGGTATTTCCAGTTTCCCGATCTGCCTGATATGGCTCCCGGCCTTTCTCTTCATGACTTCCGGAGTTAAAGCCGCCCACATACTTTTTCAGGACAGATTTGAAATCAATTACCTCGGAAATAGGATTTTTTATCACTTCTTCCTCATAATTGTCGATATTGACTCTCGCCAGGAATTCTACGCTTTTGTTGGTAGAGGATATTATAAAAAATTCCTTATCGACCTTTATAAGATGAAGTCTGATGTTCACGCCCAGGCTCAGCGACTCTACTACGTGCATGTGATTGCCCTTCATCATTTTCTTGGACTTATAGGCCAGATATTTAGTTGTAAGCAACAAAATAAGTATAACAACTATAAATGCCAGGATAATAGTGAAATACCTGAAAAATATATCCATTTATCCTCCCTGGCCACCCGGATGCCGGACAGCGAAATGAGAAATGTTAAAAATCCATTCACTGCAAAATATCCTGCTGTATTCTTACCAAAAACCATACGGCCCGGAAAAATCCCCGGTCATGTGGGTTCATAGCAATCAGCAGGATATTATCGTTAAACATCTATCTGACCATTATCCTATAACCTTTTTAACAGCTTCAACAACGCGATCCGCCTGGAATGGTTTAACAATAAAGTCTTTTGCCCCTGCTTGAATTGATTCGATAACCATAGCTTGTTGTCCCATCGCTGAGCACATAATTATTTTTGCATCTCCGTGCAGCTTCTTTATTTCTCTTACGGCTGTAACTCCATCCATCTCAGGCATTGTAATATCCATTATTACCAGGTCAGGAGTCAGTTCCTTATATTTTTCAATTGCCTTTAATCCATTATCAACATCGGCAGCTATGTCATAGCCGTTTTTAGATAATATATCTCTTATCATCATCCTCATAAATGCTGCGTCGTCAACAATTAATATACTTTTGCCCATACCTTCTCTCTCCTTAACTATTTCGTGATTTTAATACTATAACTCGACTACGTCTCGTTGGAACGCGATAACCTGATGCGTTATAAACGTTTTGACGGATGAATTATATCTGTAATCCTTACACCAAAGCTTTCATCAATAACTACAACTTCTCCCTTAGCAATAGCTTTTCCATTCACCAATATATCAACTGGTTCTCCTGCAAGCTTGTCGAGTTCAATAATTGACCCCGAGCCGAATTCCAGAATATCTTTGATCAATTTCTGGGTCCTGCCCAGCTCAACAGTCACCTGCAGAGGTAAATCCATTATAAGGCTGATATTCTTTTTCTCAGCTGAGGACAACCCGTCGTCAAAAGCCTGGAACTGCGCCGGCTGAACACTGACAGGGCCTCTCGGCCTTTGCATATCCTGATATCCGGCGTCAAAGCCAAAACCTTGCATGGGCTGCTGCATAACCGGTTGTTGCATCATCGGCTGCTGCATTGCAGGCTGTTGCTGAACAGGTTGCTGCATTGCCGGTTGCGGAGCCTGCTGAACAGGCTGTGCTGCCGGCTGTGGAACCGGAATCGGCTCACTCTTGGCAGCCTCCTGTGCTTTTGAAGACTCAAGCAATGTGTTTACCAGCTCCTTTGCAAATTTCATCGGCAACAGCTGCATTATCTCACTGTCTATCAAACTGCCAACCACCATTTTAAAAGCGATTTTTACAAGTTTATCATCTACATTGAATTCCCCATAGGGGTCACCGTTGCCAAAGCTGACCACAAACGCCTTTGGCGGTGAAATATCAATCCTCTTTGCAAACATTGACGACATTGACGTCGCCGAAGAGCCTATCATCTGATTCATTGCCTCACTTATTGCGCTTAAATGAAGATCTGTCAGCTCTCCTTCCGCCACATTGCCTTCTCCGCCCATCATTAAATCAGTGATGATTTTTACGTCATCCTGTTTTAATATCAACAGGTTGCTGCCTATCAATCCGTCGGTGTATTCCACCTTTACGGCAACGTACTGTGACGAATAACTCTGTGAAAGATCACCCCAGGTTGTTATGGATACATCCGGAGTTGTAATGGTGACCTTCTGGGATAAAAGCGTAAACAGCGTCGTAGCTGAAGTACCCATGCTTATATTCCCTATTTCCCCCAAAGCGTCAATTTCCTGAGTAGACAGATCATAATTGGAGTTGTTGTCCGCGGCGGCTGAACCGGCAGCGGAATCATCTGAAGAGGAAGTACCTTTTAACAAAGCATCAATCTCATCCTGTGTAAGCATATCTCCCATTCTAATCTTCCTCCCTTCTAATCACTTCCGAAATTTTTACTGCAATTTTATTTTTCTTAACACCCGGTTTTGCATAGAACTTTGGCAAATCTCCCACCAGAACTTCCAGATCTCCGTTAATGCTGGTCTCAAGAGGTATGACATCCCCCATTTGAAGATCCAGAAATTCTCCTACGTTAATTACCGTTCTTCCCAGAACAGCTCTTACAGGAACATATGTATGCTCAATTTTGAACTCAATATCCTGCTTATTGTGTTCAATTTTTTCATTTTCGATATTTGTGAACCAGAGCTTGGTGCTCAGCTTTGGCATTATGGGCTCCACAACCATATGCGGTATGCATATGTTGATCATTCCCTTCACTTCGCCCACCACCACATTCAATGTGATCAACGCCACCATTTCATTTGGATGTATGATCTGGGCGAACTGAGCGTTGGTTTCAATTTTCTCCAATCTCGGTTTTATTGATATAATGCTCTCCCATGGCTCCCTCATCAGGTTCAGAATCTGAATGACGATTCTTTCAAGTATGGCCAGCTCTATCTCGGTAAAAGACCGGACCCTTTCCATGGCAGTTCCTCTGCCTCCCAGAATCCTGTCGATCAAAGCATAGGCAATACTTGGGTCCATCTCGAAAATCACGGAACCGTTTAATGGGCTGAAATCAACAATGGCCAGTATAACCGGATTTGCAAGTGAATTGCTGAACTCGCTGTACTGCAGCGCATCTACCGATAAAACATCAACCTGTACCAATGACCTTAAATATCCCGATAAAAACGACTGGACCAACCTGGCGTAATTCTCGTTTATAAACTGCAGAGTCCTTTTATGGTCATTGGCAAACTTAGGCGGTTTTTTAAAATCATGCAGTTTAACTTTCTTTTCAATTTTAGTGGATTGAATCTGCTGGACATCTATGTCTCCAGTTGTAAGAGCTTTTAGCAGCTCGTCAATCTCATTTTGAGAAAGTATATCTCCCAAGAAGCCCACCTCCTATTGATAGAACCAGTAATCAAAAGCTATGGAGTATACAAGAGGACTGGCCTTTTTATCATTTTTAGTCAAGATCTCATTAATAATTTTTGTTAAGTCTTTTGCCGCTTTTTCCTTTGCATCTACCTTGCTTACATCATCCAATGTAAGTTCCTGAAAATATGTACCTATGGCGGAATTAATCTCTTTGCTGTAGAAATCGATCTTTGCAATTACCTCTTCTTCGTTTTTCATGCCCTCAACCTGTTTGTAATGCTTCATGCTGGCACTTAAAACTATAACTGCAATTTGTTTGCTGTCTGTCTCTGTCTTTTTCAGATTGAAATTGCTTTTTTCAAAAATTACCTTGTTATCAAGTTCGGTGTCTTCCGGAATTCTTTGCGTTACCATAACAACCTCTTTTTCGGTGTCTGAACCGTTATGTCCGAAAAAGAAATATCCTAATGCAAGGAAAGCAAGTGTAATGGACAAAAATGCCACTATAACGAGTAATATGAAATAACTGCTTTTTCCCTCCAAAGTTTCTTCCCCCTTAACGTTTTTTGAAAAATTTAATCATTTGAATAAAATTATATTATGGATATGGAATCAATCCTTATAATCCTTTATTTTGAGCACATTTCCCTTGTATTGCAGCACCTTGTCGATCACCTCATCTACACTTTCCACAACAACGAACTTCTTGCCGTTCACCGTTGTTATAATAGTATCTGGCGTGCTCTCGACAGTCTCAATCAATTCGCAGTTCAGTATAAATGTAGCTTTGTTTAATTTGGTCAATTTAATCATAATATTTTTACTCCAAAAAGACAATAGAATATTTCCAAAAAACTTACAAAATAAGACTAAAATCGTGATTTTACCACTACCATGGACCTAATGCATCCGCCTCAGGTCCATGGCGGCAGTTTCAATCTGTTACCTCTTCAAATTTACCAGCTCCTGAAGCATTTCATCAGAAGTGGTTATAATCCTGCTGTTTGCCTGGAATCCCCTCTGTGTAATAATCATGTCGGTAAATTCCCTTGAAAGATCCACATTGGACATTTCAAGCGTTCCGGGGCTCAATGTGCCCACGCCTTCCGCTCCAACCTGTACGGCTTTTGTAAAGTCGCCTGAGTTCGTAGTCGGAATGAACAGGTTGTCTCCCACCTTCTGAAGTCCTCCTGGATTGGTGAAGCTTGCCAGTCCTATAAGTCCCAGCGGCTGCTGCTGTCCGTTGCTGTATATGCCTGTGAGCATTCCGTCGGAGCCCACATTGAAGGTAACCAGGTTACCTGTGGTATATCCGTTTACATTTGTAGGCTTTACTGAGCAATCAGCCGAAAACATGGTGACATTTGAAAAATCAGGTATAATGGTTATATCCTGGGCTCCAAGGTCCGCGCCTCCAACCACTATAGGCTCAAGATCCTGCGGAATCAGCTTACCTGTGTCATCAAATTCCAGCTCAGTAGGACCCTCACCACCATCTACAGGCTCGTAAACTATTCCTCCTGTGGCAGGATCTATAGTCTTTTGTGCAACTTCATAGTTCCAGGTATTTGTACCCGTCTTGGTATATGTCACTGACAGCTCATGAGCATTCCCAAGGCTGTCGTATGCTGTAAATGGAACTGAAAATGTGTCGTCCACCGCATAGGCAGAATCCAGATTTCCGGAAAATACCGCATTGGTAGTGGCTTTAGGAGCTATTATCCTCTTGTTTCCGTTGTGGCTGTCAGAATACAGATTTATAGGCTCTATTTCGCCTTCAGTATTGAATTTGACAGTTCCGTCGGCATTAGGCACATATTCCTGCCAGCCGTATACGCACATCCCGCTGCCGGAAACCAGATTTCCAAGCTTGTCAATGCCGAAATTTCCGGCTCTGGTAAACTTGAAGGTATCGGCAGTTGATCCTCTCACTATGAAGAAGCCCTCTCCTTCAATTGATACATCGGTAGGATTGTCCGTCCTCTGGGTGCTTCCGCCCGTCATTATATTGTCTATTGACCCAACGTCTGTTCCCAGACCGATCTGCATGGGATTTGTACCGCCTCTCAACAGAGCGGCATCAGGAGCTCCTGCGCCTCTCAGTGTCTGGTTGAACACCTCCTGAAAGGTCACTCTTCCCGATTTAAAACCCACAGTATTTACGTTTGCCACGTTGTTACCAATTACATCCATCCTTGACTGGTGCGCCCTTAGGCCTGAAACACCAGAAAACATAGATCTCATCATAATTTATCTGACCCCCTCAATTTTAAGGTTATCCTACGGGTTCCGTCCGTCGTTCGGGAACCCGTATCAGCCCCCCGTCAGGGTCCGGCTGATATACATATGCTACGCGAAAATTGCGCCGTCGATATTTGTAAAAACATTTTCTTTCAATTCACTGTTATTTACCGCAGTTATGACAGTTTTGCTTGGCACATTGACCACAAACGCCATATTGTCCAGTATTACCAGTGAATCCTTCACACCCTTTTGCTGAGCCATTGAGACCGCATTGCCTATCTTATCTTTCTGAGTCTGAGTCAGATCGATATTTCTGGCCTGCATTCTCATCTCCGCATGTTTTGAAAATTTAACTCCCGAGCCATTGTCAATGGCCTGCTGCAGTATATTTTCAAAATCTGTTCCCAGAGCTGCGGTATTGTTGTTTCTTACGTCGTTGGCCCGGATGTTTCCGTTCGATAAAGGCGGATTGATTATCCTGTTGTGAAAATTGTTATTTATAACCATGATTCACCTTCTCTCAAACTTCAGGCGCAGTATCCGGTACGCTTTCATCAGGCGCTGGAGCCTCTGGCTGCTTCTGGATATTTGCCACGCTGTACACAGACACATACAAGTCATCAAGAACTGCTGAAACTTTGCCGCTTCCGTCAATTGTATAGCTCTTCAGAGTTGCCGTGACGGGAACCTTATAGCCCGTATCAGGGTCTTTGATCGTAATCTTGACCTGCTTGCCTATATTGGATTCCAGATAATTCTTCATATAATTCGGGTCGGTCGATTGCGAACCTGTGATCTCCGACACAGTAACATCCACACCGTCCATAACGGCATAATCCTCATCCAGGCCCTTCTGGATCGCCTTTACATTGCCGCTCAAATAAATGAAATCTGTGGTAGTCGGGTCGTAGACCGCGCCTTTAACCTTGTAGCCTATCAGATTTGTATAAGCAGCAATATTGGAGTTTGAGCCGTAGATGCCGTCATTTACCTCTGTCACCTTGTCTGCTTCTACATCCTGCCCGTTTATTACAAGATATGTTTTTCCGTTGTTCATTTTAACGGTGGAAACAAGACCTTTAACGGTTTTGACATCAAGTGACACCGGGTCTGTGAAATTTGCAGTGACATCCTTCCCTATCAGATTGAATGCCTGGGAATTTGTCAAAACGCCGTTCATGTTCTGCATCTGCTCCAGTGCGCTGAACTGTGCCATCTGGGCAATAAATTCCTTGTCATCCACAGGTTCCAGAGGATCCTGGTATCTGAGCTGTGTGACCAAAAGATTCAAAAAGTCGTTTTTCCCAAGATCTCCGCCGGTCTTTCTGGTGGATTTCTGTTTTTCATCGGTACTTGCAATTATCTGATCTATGGTCGGATTGTTTGAAACACTGTTTGTAGCCATTTGCCACCTCCTTATAATCAAGCTGTGAGATTGATGGTATTTGATTCATAAGCATACTGGGCAAGTCTTTCAGGCAATGTATCCAGCGAATTGACGCCTACCCCTGAAATCTTTGTCTCATTTCCGCCATATTTCAGCTTGTTTGCGGACCTGCCGTTTTTGCTTTCATATGAACCGGGCTGCTGGTATTCATTTTTCCTGTCATGCCCAACCTGGACACTGACACCGTCAATTGAAATACCCTGTTTCTGCAGTGAATCCTTGAGCTGCTGCATATTTGTCTCAATTATTTCCTTAACCTGCTGGTTTTCCGCAATAAACTTGGCTGCCACTATGCCCTGCTCGGTCACTACCTTTAATTCCAGTTTCCCCAGGTGATCAGGTTTCAGCTGGATAACCATTTCTGATTTATCCTGGCCCAATACCACCTTTGCCTGTTCGACTACCTGATTGATTATCTCTGAGCCTCTGGCCGGCTGCGGCATTGTAAAGGTCTGCTTGTCAACTGCAGTCTGACTGTTTGCCATACCGACCTTCAGATCAGCAAAAGCATTTAACTGCTGCTGCATGTTCTGGTCGTTTCCGGCTTCCGGCCTGACGGCTGCGGTTTTTACATCAGCCTGATTCGCGGTTTTCAAAGCATTTTCAACAGTATTGTCCTCACCTGCTTCTTTTGCCTTTGCGGCCTCCCTGCTCTTCAGCCTGTCGGCCTCCGGGTCGTTTTCAACGGCAGGAGTTTCTTCCGAAACCTGAACAGTATTAGCTGTCGAAGCATCCGCGGCCTTTATATCAGGAGCCTCTTCTGTCTTGACATTAATTCTGTTCTGCGCCTGTGCTTTCATTGCGGCAATAACTTTTGACACCTCTGAAGCTATTGAATTTGAATCCGACTTCCCATTCTGTATCAAAGCGTCAATTTTTGCTTTGATATCATCTGAAAGCTTCTTAATATCAATATTTTCTTCATGAGGCTGAGAAACGCCTTCTACTTCCTGGTTTTTGCCACTGTCTTCAGGCAGCTCAACCGTGACCTTGCTGTCTGGATTTACCTGCTTGGATACTTCCTGAGCCAGTTTTATCAGGATTTCCTTCTGGGCATCATTCATTTCAAGATAATCCGCCAGCTTCTGCATGAAAACCATCAGCTTTTTGACATCCTTCAGATCTTCAACGGAAAATCCGAGCTCCTTGGCAAGATTAACCAGCTGTTCGGGCGACATTCCAAGCATTTGAGCCAATATATTCACCTGCTCGTCATACCCTTTTATATCGGCCGGATCGCTTTTGGGCTCATCCTTTACTTCCTTCGCCGCAGTATTGCCGGATGTCTTTTTTACCTGAGCCTGACCGGAACTTGCATTACGCGCGGCTTCGACCTCTTTGAAGGACGTGTATTTGGGTTTTGAGTCAATATCCTTGTCCTGAGAAGTTCTGACATCTTTTTTGGAAATGTCGTTACTGTCGGTGCGTTTTGTAATATTGTCCAGAGTCTTGTCAAAGACCGATTTAAAATCCGCACCGGCTGCCGGCTGGGAAACAGTCTTTGCTTTAAGGTCTGTTACAGTATTGTCACCGCTCTGGGAAAAGAGCATTTTTAATGTGTTATTATATGGAATCATTTTTTCACCTCCTTTCATTAAAGTTTTTATGTAATGGGGCCATAACTGCCTGCCCCTGATTACCGCTATCCTGTTACCGCTTTTATTATCCGTCCTTTCTGCAAAGAACCGATCATTTTGTGGAGTCGGCGGCAGCCTCTCCCACCTTATATACCTTTGCAAGCTCTTCGGATACCTTCGAGGCAAATTCGGGAGTCATCTCGGTCAATATGTCTCCTGAAGTATCTTTTTTCAGATTCTTCATGATTTCGATTATCAGAGTCATCTTTCCCGTGCCCATCTGTTCCAGAATGCCGGCTACCGCACCTGCGTCCATGGATTCATATATGGAAACATACTTCTTGACTTCCGCGCTCATCTTTTCATCAGTAAGAACTTTTTCATATAAATCCGAAGCTATTGCGGGATTGGTTTTTTCGAAATATTTTTTGTATTCCGCCGGATCGCCTTTCGCAATCACCGCTGAAAGATCGTCAAAATCCTTTTTTAAAGCCGCATTATCGGTCGTCAGCTGTTCTTTTTCCTTTTCCAGGGCATCTTTCTGCTGCTGCTGCAAAGATGAATTTGTATCTTTTGCGGATAACTGCTCATTCAGACTGTCCACCTGGCTGGTAAGCTCCTCAATCTGTTTTTCCATTTCCCCATTATTGGCCTTGATCTCAGTGTATTTCTGCCTTACCTGCTCCTCAGTCATATTTTTTTCATCTTCGGGCTCGGGCTTTTTAGGAAGCGCCAGCTTCAACACAGGTATTTTTTCAATACTGTCTCCCATATTGTCGGCCATGCCGTTTACATTGTTTTTAACAGCCAGAAACATTATGCTTCCAATAATAAGCGCCACAAGTATGAGCGCCGTCAATATGGTAAGCACATAAAACAACGGGCTGTTTTTACGATCGCTGCTTTTTCCCGTGGCAGTATTTTTATCTTTTAAAATGTCTTTTACAGTTTCGCCAACAAGCGTATCATTAGTTTCCTTATTTTTATCGGCCATTTTGCTCTCCTGAACCGTCTTTGAATTTAAAACTGTTTAATTCGTCTATTAAAAGTTGTTCTGACTTACCCTGTTCTTTCAAAAATTCCTCGTGCCTTTTTTCTCTCAATTTTCCCAAAATTTTACGTTCCTGCATTGCCTTTACAAGTGCTTCTCTATTTATATCGACAACATTCTGAGCATTATTTACATTTTCTTTCTGATATGCTATTTTATTCTTCATTGAAGCAAAAAAACTGTTATAATTTTTTATTTTATATACCTCAATGCCGCCCTTGTCCACCTCTGCATTCAAATTGCTCATGGACTCTTCCCTCTGATCCTTGAGCCTTTCAAGGTGGCTGACCTCGTGGTCTAGCTTTCTTGCTGCATGTGCAAGATTATTTTTTGCATTGTCTTCCAACTGTGTTCTCAGTTTGAGAACGGATTCAAGCCTAAAACCGAACTTACCCATTCAGCCTCCACCCTTCCCCACTATTTAAGCAATTCCAATATGCTCTCATGCACTTCTTCAAAATCCACCTTCAGATCTGTTTCCTGCTGCAGAAAAGCCGTTATGCCGTCATTGTTTTCAATGGCATAATCTATCTTTTCATTGCTTCCTTTTACATAGGCCCCTATGTTTATCAAATCTTCGGCATCTCTGTATACGGCCATCGTCTTCTTTATCTCCGACGCACACTTTTTGTGGTCTTCATCGATAATATCGCCCATTACCCTGCTGACGCTTGCCAGCACATCTATTGAAGGATAGTGGTTTTTATTTGCCAGCGCCCTCGATAACACAATATGCCCGTCCAGTATTCCTCTGGCCGTATCGGTGACCGGTTCGGTCAAGTCATCTCCGTCAACCAGTACCGTGTATAATCCTGTTATGGAACCCTTCTCATCTGTTCCCGCCCTCTCCAGCAGCTTCGGAAATACCGAAAATACTGAAGGGGTATATCCACGGGACACCGGAGGTTCACCAATGGATAGTCCCACTTCTCTTTGAGCCATGGCATACCTCGTAAGTGAATCCATCAATAGCAGCACATCTTTTCCCCTGTCCCTGAAATACTCGGCAATGGCCGTGGCAACCATGGCTCCTTTCAGCCTTATCAGAGCCGGCTGGTCGGATGTGGCCACTACAACTATGGATCTGGCAAGACCTTCGTCAGTCAGGTCCCTTTCAAGGAACTCCCGTACTTCTCTGCCGCGTTCTCCTATCAATGCTATTACATTGATATCGGCCTTGGTGTTCCTTGCGATCATGCCCAGCAGGGTACTTTTTCCAACGCCGCTCCCCGCAAATATTCCCGCCCTCTGGCCCTTGCCTATGGTCAGCAAACCATCAATGGCTCGTACCCCCAGAGGAAGCGGGTCTGAAATCCTCGTCCTGGTCAGTGGATTGGGGGGTTTGTTGTCCGTTCTATAATATATTTTTGTATTTAAGGGACCCTTGTCATCTATCGGCCTTCCCAGGCCGTCCAGAACTCTGCCTATCAGTTCAGGTCCCACAGCTACCTTGAGTGTATCCCCATTTGCTGTTACAGTGCATCCGGGCCCTATTCCCGTCATTTCCCCCAGGGGCATCAAAAGCACCTTTTCATCCTTAAACCCAACCACTTCCGCCTTAAGCGGTCCGCCTCTGGAGACATGTATACTGCACAAATCTCCAATGCTGGCCTGTGGTCCGTCAGCCTCGATTGTAAGACCCACTACCTTTGAAACCCTACCTATGTAATCAATGTAATCATTATTATCCAGCACATCACGGTATTTCTTCAGGTCTATCACAAAATCCCGACCTCCAGATGAATGTTTTCCATTATATATAAATCAAGGTACACTAATGCGTACCTAACTCACTTCTTCTGTCAAAATTGCCTCAAAGTCGTTTTCTATTTTATCAAGCTTGGTATATGCGCTTGCGTCGATGCTGCCAAAAGGCGTATCTATAACACAACCGCCTTCCTTTAAAGACATATCCTTCTTGATTTCAATATTTTCCGATCTTTCAAGCATAGACATCAGCACTTCTTTATTTTCATTTACATAATCATAATCCTGTTCGGAAAGCTTTAAAACTGCTTTATGATCTTTAGAGCATTTTTCAAAAGCCTCCTGAACAAGAAGAAGCACATTTTCCTTGCATTCCAGTTCCTTGCTTATCACCTTTCTGGCAATGTCCAGAATCGTACCCACAACATCCGCTTCCGCCGAGTCCAATATCTTTTTGTAATCCACCCCGGCCTGTTCCTTTATGTCGGCAGCTTCCTCAAGCAGACTTTCATACTCTTGCCTGGCCTGGTCCAAACCGGTGTTATAGCCTTCCTCTTTGGCCTCCTCCAACGCTTTGGCCTTGAGTTCATCGACTTCGGCAACCGCTTTGCTGAATGTTTCCCTGGCTTCTAAAAGCGCTTCCTTTATAATGAGGTCGGCTTCAACCTTCGCCTTCTCGACTATTTCCATTCCAAGGGCTTCATAGTCTATTTTTTCCGGCTCGGCGTCTTCATCCTCGACAGCATCAAATTTCACATTGAAATTATTGATCCTGGGAGGCTGATATGTCACAGGAGACTTTATCATAAACGGAATGCCTACATTTATCTGATTATTTTTAAAAATCTTGTTATTAGACAATTATTTCATCTCCTCCGCCTCTGGAAATAACTATCTCACCCGCATCTTCCAACTTGCGGATAATATTTACGATCTTCTGCTGCGCTTCTTCTACATCTTTAAGCCTGACAGGTCCCATAAATTCAAGGTCTTCCTTGATCATCTCACTCAAACGCTTGGACATATTGGCAAAAATGAGCTTCTGCACATCGTCAGTGGCGCCTTTAAGAGCAACTGCAAGCTGATTGTTGTCGACTTCTCTGAGGAATCTTTGAATAGATCTGCCATCCAGAGTGAGTATATCTTCGAATACGAACATTCTTCTCTTGATTTCTTCTGCCAGATCCGTATCCTCAATTTCCAGTGTTTCCATAATGAACTTCTCAGTACCTCTGTCAACCGAGTTCAAAATATCAACAATGGACTGCACGCCTCCGGCGGCGGTATAGTCTTCCGTCACCAGCGAGGAAAGCTTTTTCTCCAGTATACGCTCTACTTCCTTTATTACATCCGGAGAAGTTCTGTCCATGGTCGCAACTCTTCTTGCAACATCGGCCTGTTTGTCCTGCGGCAAAGCCGAAAGGACCACGGAGGCCTGATGAGGCTTCAGATAAGCAAGTATCAGAGCTATCGTCTGCGGATGCTCGCCCTGAATAAAGTTCAATAGCTGCGAAGGGTCTGTCTTTCTGACAAAATCAAATGGCCTGACCTGTAAGGATACTGTCAGCTTATTTATGATGTCGACAGCCTTTTGGGTTCCCAGAGCTTTTTCAAGAATGTCCTTTGCATAACCTATACCGCCTTCGGCAATGTACTCCTGTGCAAGACAAATCTGGTAAAACTCTTCTAAAATCCGCTCTTTCTCATCTGGAGTAACTGCTCTGATATTGGCTATTTCCAGTGTAAGCTGTTCGATTTCATCCTCTTTTAAATGCTTAAATATTTCGGCAGATTTTTCAGGTCCCAATGAAATAAGCAGCATTGCGGCCTTTTCCTTGCCGGTATATTCCGTCTTCGTACCAGTTCTCGCCAAGTTCTCACCCCACTAAAAATGACTCTACCACATTATTCATAATCATCGGTCAGCCAATTACGAAGTAATTGAGCAACTGCATCCGGTTTTTGCTTAACAAATTTCTCCAACTGCTTCTTGACTTCGGATCTCTCCTCGATATCTATCTCAGGAACAGGGTCCTGCTTAATATCAGTGATGTATTTAGGCGGTATTACCAAGTCCTCTGCACCTGCCAGCACGGGTTCAAGCTCTTTCTTCTTACGCGGCAATGCCACAATGGCCAGAACAACCAGCATTATCAGCAGCAGTGCAGGTAAGCCGTAAGTAGAAACCAGATTCTGAATTATTTCAGATACGGTCGGAACCTTCTGAGCCGGCGGCTGGACCTGCAGCTTTGTAACAGCTATGTTTTCAACAGGAATACCGGTAGCCTTGCTGGCAAGATTCTGCACTTCCAAAACCATGGCGTCAGTCAGCTTTGAATCGTCAGGAACACGGCTACCATAAAGTAATGTAATGGCAGCAGTAGTTCTCTCAGGAATGACTTCTCCCAGAGACTTTTCACTTTGACTGGCCTTTTCGTTGTAGGCAAAATTTTCTGTAACATCAGAAGATTTGTATGACTTTGCATCTGTGGATCCCATAGGATAGGAAGGTGTATTTCCGGGATTGGAGTTTACGCCGGGCGCTCCTCCTACATCCCCGTTCTGCAGGTCCTCTTTCTTTTCCTGTCTGCTGACTATTGCCCCTGCATCCATTCCATCGGGATTTGTAATTTCTTTAGAAGATTGTGTCAACGTATCAAAATCAAGAACAGGATTAACCACCACCTTGGCGGCGTCAAAACTGTCAAATAACTGATCGTTCAACACATCTCTGAGATTCTTTTCAAGATCGCTTTTGACTTTCTTTTTTAAATCATATTGTGTTGCGGTTTTATTAATGCCTGAATCGGATTCTTCCTCATTCAGTATGTTTCCTTTTTCATCCACAACTGTCACATTTAACGGATCAAGCCCTTCTACACTGCTTGCAACTATTTTGACTATGCTTTGTGCCTGTGCTGAGGTTATATCCCCGTTTTTGGTGATAACAACCGAAGCCTTTGCATCCTTATTATCCGTATTGTCAATGAATAATGTGGATTCCGGTCTTGTTATGGTAACGCTTGCATCCTTAACGTTCTGAATAAGCTTTAACTGCCTTGCTATATCCGACTCATCAAGCTGCTGCCATATGTGTTTTTTATCACTTTCGGTAGTGTTGATCTGGATACTGCTCAGAGCGTCCGCAAAGGTCAGTCCGTTTTTTGGATAGCCTGCTGAAACCAGTTCGAAGTGCGCGGCATCACTGTCTTTGACATTTACTATAATACCCGACTTGTCATCTGTCAGCTTATGAGAAATACCTTTTTCAGTCAAGATTTTCTGCATAGCGGCAACATCTTCCGTGGAAGCGTTTTCAATAACCGTAGTATATGTAGGCCTGGTCAGAAAAAACAACCCTAACCCAACAGCCACAACTACTATTCCCGATATTACATAAATTCTTATTTTCTGGGATTTGTCCAATCCCTTCCAAAATTCAAGTATTGGTTTGAGTATTCGAGATAAAAATTCCGGCAAAACTACCACCTCGATATAAAAATTTTTCTTTTGTGCATTTGATTTAAAGCCAGTAAGTTTTTTTCCTTAATACTTACTTAATCAATAAAATATTTTTTTATTTTATTAATGTATAAGCATTTATCCTATATTTGCATTCTCATGATTTCAGAATACGCATCAAGTATTTTATTTCTGATCTGCATTGTGAATTGCAATGCACCAGTAGCCTTTTCACCGGCAATTAAAACGTCTGCAATATTGTCTGTCTTCCCTAACGCAAAATCTTCCTTTAACTGATCCGACTGATTCTCAAGATCGGTTACTTTCATAAGGGCCGAATTCAGGTACTCGCCAAAGCTCACCTCAGGTGACTTCGGCTCTTCGGCAATATTACTCAAACCGACACTTTTTGGCATTAACTGTTTTACTTCTGAAATACTGTCAAGCAACATCTGAAACCTCCCGATTACTTACCGATTTCCAGAGCCTTTAAAGCCATGGACTTGGTAGCGTTTATTGAAGTAACATTCGCTTCGTATGACCTTGTGGCAGATATCATATTAACCATTTCAGTAACGATATCCACATTTGGCATACTGACATAGCCATCCGCATCCGCATCCGGATGTCCCGGATCATAGACCTTCTTAAATTCCGACGGATCCTCGGCTATCTTGCTGACACGGACGCCCTGTCCGCCGTATAATTTGCTGCTGGCATCCGAAAGTGCAGAAGCAAATGAATCCGAACCTTCACGCTCTTCGAAGATTACCTCTCTTCTTCTGTACGGCGTGCCGTCCTCTGTTCTTGTAGTATTGACGTTAGCAATATTTTGAGAAATAGTATCCATCCTGAGCCTCTGAGCCGTCAGCCCTGAAGCGCCGATATCAAGTGCACTGAAGAACCCCATTATCAGCCTCTCCCTTCTGAAATCACATATTTGATCTTGTTATAGTTGCTATTTATCAATTGAACCAATGTATTATACTTTATGGTGTTTTTCGCCAAATTTCCCATTTCGGTGTCTACATCAACATTATTTCCATCAATGCGCATGCTGGAATCCGAATTGTCTTCGATCAATGTGGGCTTAACTTTGTCAATATCGCTGGTATTTATAGGTATATGTCTCTTGTCCGTCAGATTTCCTTCAATACTTGATTTATCGAGAGCACTGTTGAGCATATCTTCAAATGCGATATCCTTCCTCTTATACATAGGAGTGTCATCATTTGCTATATTTTGTGATATAACATCGTTTCTGGCCCACGAGGCATCCAAAGTCTTTTCCAAAATACTGCTCTTCCCATATAAGTTTTGTATCATTTTTATTACACACCCCCAAAATAAAAACCCAAATTCGAATAATATTAGATAAATTTAGCATTTATTAGATAAATTTTAGCATAATAAATAAAAAAAAACAATAAATATAGTGAAATAAGCGTAATTATAGGACTAATTACTCACTTCCAGTTTATAACAGAACGATATATTTCGCCAATTATTTCAAGTGATTTCCTGGAAATTTCTGCATTTCTTTTGCGCTTATCCCGGATGCTCGTGTCAATATCTGTAAAAATTCCAAAATTGACGTTCATGGGCTGAAAATTTTTTACGGTGCCGTCGGATATATAGTTACATAAAGCGCCTATTGCAGTGTTGGCTGGAAAGGCTTCCAATTCTTTCCCTAATATCTGCGCGGAGGCATTCAGGCCCGCCACAAACCCGGAGGCCGTCGATTCGATATATCCTTCCACACCTGTAATCTGCCCCGCAAAGTATATTGAATCGCTGTTATTCAGCTTGTATGTCCTGTCCAGAAGCTTTGGAGAATTTATATAAGTGTTTCTGTGCATAACGCCGTATCTGACAAATTCGGCATTTTCCAGACCGGGTATCATACTGAATACTCTTTTTTGCTCCGGCCATTTTAAATGGGTCTGGAATCCCACAATGTTAAAAAGGGTCCCGTTTTTGTTGTCCTGTCTGAGCTGAACCACTGCATACGGCTTTATTCCAGTCCTTTCATCAACCAGCCCCACCGGCTTTAAAGGTCCGAACCTCATGGTGTCCTTTCCTCTTTGCGCCATGCTTTCAATGGGCATGCATCCTTCAAACACCATATTTTTTTCAAAATCTTTTACTTCCGCAGGCTCGGCATTTACTATCGCGTTATAAAAAGCATCATATTCTTCCCTGTTCATGGGGCAGTTGATGTAATCTTCGGATCCCTTCCCGTACCTGGCGGCTTTAAAAGCCCTGTCCATATTGATTGAATCATAGGTTACAATAGGAGCAGCCGCATCAAAGAAATGAAGATAGTCCTCTCCTATTATTTTGCGGATATAATCAAACATTGGCTCGGATGTCAATGGCCCGGTGGCTATAATGGTTATATTGTCATCGGGTATACGCTCCATTTCGCCATATATTACTTCAATATTCGCATTTGTTTTTATTTCATTTGTGACATATTGTGAGAAGCCTTCCCTGTCAACGGCCAGAGCACCTCCCGCAGGGACTCTTGTAGCATCTGCCGCCCTCAAGATCAAGGAATCCATTTTCCTCAATTCCTCCTTCAGAAGTCCGACCGCGTTTTCCAGCTGATCCGACCTGAGTGAATTGCTGCATACCAGTTCCGCAAAATTTCCGGAATGGTGGGCCGGGGAAAACTTCTGAGGCTTCATCTCATACAATTTGACCTGGATACCCCTCTTTGCCATCTGATATGCCGCCTCACAGCCGGCGAGACCTGCTCCTATTACGTTAACCGTTTTTTTATTCATTGTTGGCTCCTCGTATTTTTATTATACTTTCACTATTTTATTAACTTGTTAAGTTAAAGTAAATTTATTGTCCTGACAAAATTATATCCCCGAAAATAATAAAATAAATCGAATAATATAGAATAAACCGAAAGGCTTTGTACGCACTTCCGGTTTGAAAACATTTTTGTTCTCTTTAATTCTATAAAAACTCATATTCCGTAAAGACTCGCAATAAAGTCTTGTCAACATTGTTACTTGGCCTTTTTATCGGTATTGTCCTTGTTGCTCGGGCATTTTTCATTGCTGCAGACCAGCTCTGTTTTTTTGCCGGAGCTCTTCTGGAGCATAAAATTGCCGCAGACCGGGCACAATTCCTTGCTTGGCATATCCCAGCTCATAAACGGGCATTCGGGATTCCGCTCGCAGCCTATATATTTTCTGCCTTTTCTGGTCTTCTTTATCAGAACTTTTCCCTGGCAGACGGGACACAATACTCCCGCGTCCTCCACAATAGGTTTTGTATTCCTGCACTCCGGAAATCCCGGGCAGGCCAGAAATTTTCCAAAACGTCCCTGCTTCACAACCATGTTTCTTCCGCATTTATCGCAAATTACATCCGATACCTCTTCTGGAACCTCCACATCCCCGATGGATTCCTCCGCCTGCTTCAGAACCCCTGCAAAGGATGCGTAAAAATCCTTCATTACATCCTTCCATGGTTTTTCACCGTCTTCCACAGAGTCAAGCTGATTTTCCATCTGGGCGGTAAACTCGGCGTCAACAATATCCTCAAAATGCTTTTTCATTATATCGTTTACAATCTTCCCAAGCTCCGCCGGTATGAGAAATTTCTTTTCCTTGAGTACATAGCCTCTCGAAAGGATTGTAGTAATGGTCGGAGCATAGGTGCTCGGCCTGCCGATACCCTTTTCCTCCAGCGCCCTTACGAGGGTCGCTTCGGTATATCTGGCCGGTGGCTGGGTAAAATGCTGTTTGGGCGTATTCTTTTTTAATTCCAGCACATCGCCTGCCAGAAGCTCAGGAAGGGTGTTTTCTTCATCTTCCGATTCTTCGTCGCTGTTTTCGGTGTCCTTGCCTTCAATATATAATACCATGAAGCCCGGGAATTTGACTTTTGAACCGCTGGCCTTAAAAATATACCTGCCTGCAGAAATATCCGCACTGACCGTATCATATACGGCAGATGACATCTGGCTGGCAATGAACCTGCTCCAGATGAGCTTGTATAATTTAAACTGCTCGGCATTTAAAGACTCCTTTATCTCCTCCGGAGTCAGCTCCACATAGGTGGGGCGTATGGCCTCATGGGCGTCCTGTGATGCGGATTTGTTTTTATAAATCCTGGGGGTCTGGGGTATATATTCGGAACCGTATTTTTTGGTGATATATTCCCTGGCCTCTATCTGGGCTTCGGAAGATACTCTGGTGGAGTCTGTCCTCATGTAGGTTATGAGACCAACTGAGCCGCGGCCCTTTATTTCAACGCCTTCATACAGCTGCTGTGCGACCATCATGGTTTTTTTAGTGGTAAAGCCAAGTTTTCTGGCCGCTTCCTGCTGCATGGTGCTGGTTATGAACGGAGCTGCCGCCGCTCTCTTCTTCTCCTGCTCCTTGACCTTCTGTACCTTATATATGCAGTTGTCAATTTCTTTTAAAATTTCATTGACCTGTTCTTCATTGTTAAGTTCTATTTTTTCTTTTTCAGTCCCGTAAAATCTCGCTTCAAAGTTGGGACTGACTTTGGGTTTTGCAAGCTTTGAAATTATTGACCAGTATTCCTGGGAAACAAAGTTTTCAATCTCTTCTTCCCTGTCGCAAACCATTTTTGTGGCAACGGACTGAACTCTTCCTGCGCTTAATCCCTTTTTGACCTTTTTCCAGAGCAGCGGACTTATTTTATATCCGACTATCCTGTCCAGAACCCTTCTGGCCTGCTGGGCGTCAACCAGGTCCATATCAATCTTCCTGGGCTGTTTTATGGCGTTTTTCACAGCGTTCTGAGTTATCTCATTAAAGGAAACTCTGCATTTTTGATCTTCGTCAATATTCAGCAGATTGGCTAAATGCCAGGAAATAGCTTCGCCTTCGCGGTCAGGGTCAGTTGCAAGATAAACTTTCTTGGCTGTTTTGGCTTCCTTTTTGAGCTTTGATATTACATCTCCCTTTCCTCTTATGGTGATGTATTTGGGCTCAAAATTATTTTCAATATCCACTCCCATTTGACTTTTAGGCTGATCTCTTACATGTCCTACCGACGCTTCGACCTTATATCCCTTGCCTAAAAATTTGCCAATCGATTTTACTTTTCCAGGAGACTCCACAATAACCAGATTTTCAGCCATTTTTCCTCCATGCCCCCCAATGTGCCGTTGAATAGTCCTATAGGGCGCATTGGGAAAATTATTTTTAATCTGTGCCATAAATTCTAATACATAGTTTTTCTAAATATATCTCAAATTTATTAACAAATACTAATTTAAACTGGATTTTGCAATCTGTCAACCTTTAATCAAATTTGTCTGTCAAATTTGAATTATGCGCATATATGCTAAAATTATGACTACAGGCACATTTCAAATAATTTTCCAGGCAATTGCACTATGACCCCCTTCATTTCCAGCATGAAAAGAATATTATTGGCCTCCTTTGCTGAAATATTGCTTCTCTCAATTATTTCGTCCATGTGGTGGATCCCGTTTTTTATGATTTTGACCACTCTTATTTCCTCGGTGCTCAATCCCCGGAACAGGCTGAAATCTGTTTTTTCTTTGGAGCTTCCGGATTTATTAGCACTTTTATCAAGGCTTTCCTTATTTAATTCCTTCCTATTTAAACCGGAAACTTTTTCAACGGATTTTTCAGATTTTTTATCTTTATCTTTTTCTTTATTATTATTTTTATTATTATCATTACTTCTATCATTTATCTCTTTGTAATCAAATTCCTCCAGAATATCCCCGGCGCACAGCACCATTTTAGCCCCATCCCTTATCAGCCGGTTTGTACCTTTGCTATAGGCGGAATCGATATTTCCCGGGACTGCGAAAACTTCCCGGCCCTGTTCCAGAGCATAACCCGCAGTGATCAGTGAACCGCTCCTGTTGGCCGCTTCCACCACCAGAACCCCTGAGGCTATTCCGCTGATGATCCTGTTCCTCGCCGGGAAATTGTGGTTGATGGGAGGCATCCCAGGAGCGTATTCGGACAGGGCCAGACCGCCCGATTTTATAATTCTGTCAAATAGCTCCCTGTTTTCGGGAGGATAAATATTGTCAATACCGCAGCCTAAAACCGCGGTCGTCTTTCCCCCTGCATCCAGACAGCCCCCATGGGCAATACTGTCTATCCCCCTGGCCAGGCCGCTGATAATACGGACTCCGTGCATTGCCAGGTCATATGACAATTTTTTCGCCGAAAGCGCTCCGTAATATGTGGTCCTTCTGGAACCCACCGCCGCAATTGAAAAATCGGAAAAATCCAAATTCCCTTTGTAATACAGTGCAATTGGCGGATCATATATATGTCTGAGTTTGTCCGGATAATTGCCGTCAAATATGCTGATGATCTTGATATCGTTTTTCAGCATTATCCCATATATTTCTCCGACTCTTTTTCTCTTATCCGGGTCCAATATTTCCTCTACGTTTTTGGCGGTCAGCAAACCCGTCTTTTTAAGCTCCGCCTCGGACATGTCGTATACCAGGCCCGGGTGCTTGAAATTCTCAAGTAAGCTCCGGGCTTTTACAGGTCCCATTCCAGTCAGCGACGACATCCATATCCAATAATCGATCTCTCTCATCCTACCAGTTCCTTTCGCCTTTAAGTTTCCATTCCGGATTCCCTCTCCTTGATTCTTACATTCTTATTCTGTCCATACTTCTGTACTGAATGGCTTCGGCCACGTGTTCGGCTTTGATTGCCTGGCTTTCCTCCATGTCCGCAATGGTTCTGGCCACCTTCAGTATCCTGTCGTGGGCCCTGGCGCTGAGCCCCAATTTCTCGTAAGCTCTTCTGAGCAGTTTAGACGTATACCTGTCAAGGCCGCAGTATTTTTTTATAAGCGAAGGTGAAAGCTCCGAATTGGAGAATATGCCCATTCCCTTATACCTGTCCAACTGTATGTTTCTTGTCCTGTTCACCCTTTCCCGGATCACCGCCGAAGTCTCTTCTTCACTGTTCTTTTCCAGATCGTCATACTTTACCGGCTGGACCTCCGCATGGATATCTATCCGGTCCAGCAGCGGCTGGCTGAGCTTTCCCAGGTATTGCTGCACCATCTTGGGCGTACAGTTGCATCTTTTTGAGGGATCCAGAAAAAACCCGCATTTGCAGGGATTTGCAGCGCAGACCAGCATGGTTCTGGCCGGATAGGTTACGCTGCTATTTACTCTTGAAATGCATATTTCGCCATCCTCCAGTGGCTGTCTGAGCACTTCAATGGCTTCCTTGCAGAATTCCGGGAATTCATCGAGAAACAGGACTCCATAGTGGGCCAGACTTACCTCTCCCGGCTTCGGATGACTGCCTCCTCCCACCAGGGATATTTCTGATATGGTATGATGGGGGCTTCTGAAGGGTCTTGCGGATATCAGGGATGTCTTTTGAGGCAGCAGTCCTGAAACGCTGTATATCTTTGTAAGCTCCAATGCTTCTTCGAAGGTCAGCCTTGGCAGTATGGTGGGGAGCCTCTTTGCCAGCATTGTTTTTCCGCTGCCCGGAGAGCCCACCATCAGCATATTGTGGGCCCCGCAGGCAGCTACCTCCATAGCTCTTTTTACTCCGGCCTGTCCCTTTACATCGCTGAAGTCCACCGAATATATTACCTGCCGGTTAAAAATATCATCCAGCTCTACCGTATATGGACTGGTGATCTCCGTGCCATTCAAGTGGCTGATTATTGCAGTGAGGGACTTTACAGGAATGATATTTACATTTTTAAGCACAGCCGCTTCATCGGCATTTGCCTCGGGAACAAATATATTTTTTATGCCGTTGGCCGCCGCGCAGCAAGCCATTGGCAGTATACCAGCCACAGGCTTTACTCTGCCGTCCAGGGACAATTCTCCCAGGAACATGTACGTGTCAAGCTCATTGTTTATGATTATTTCCGAGGCTACCAGAATACCAACCGCAATGGATACGTCATATACCGAGCCCTCTTTTCTCAGATTGGCCGGCGCCAGATTTATGGTTATCCTTCTGACAGGAAAGTCCACACCGCTGTTTTTTATGGCTGCCCTTACCCTCTCTCTGGACTCCCTGACCGCCGTATCTCCCAATCCCACTATATCAAAACCTGGTATGCCGTTGCTTATGTCTGTCTCGACTTCAACCACGCAGCCGTCGATACCTGTCAGTGCGCAACTGTTTATTTTGGAAACCATATCAAATTCCTTTCTTGTGGTTTCAGATCCTTTTAATAACGACTTTTAATGACTTTGGGTATATATGATATCCTCCATGGCGTTTCCCATAACATAAAACACCTCTCTCCTCAAATTCCTGCCGTCCCATTTGTCAACCCATTTTTCATTGCCATAGGTATTTTCTCCTTTTACAGTAACGAGATCAAAATTTATAAAGGAATTTGAATCGGTCTTGATGGGGATGATCCACTCGAACAGGTATGTATTGCCTGAGCTTTTGTTCAGATTTATCACAGCTGCATACGGCTTGCCTTCTATGTTGTAATGCGCCTTGAAATATGCGGAATCAGGATTGCCCTGAATGTCTATTCTGCCGTTTACCTTATAGCCTGCCTTTATATAAGTCCTCGAATATCCCACCAGGGAATAGAAATTTACCGGAAGCTTCAAGGTGCCTATATCCGTGTTGGGCAGTCTGGGATATCTGTCCGCTACCCCGTCGTGGTTGTCGTCAATCCCGTTGTTCATATTAAAATAGTATGGCCTCCAGCCAATGACCAGCATCATTGTGATCAAAAATCCCGAGGCTCTGATACCAACTATTTTATAGTTCACATAAGCCGTCTCACTTTTCCCTGAAGGCAGCGTCGCCTTGAATTCCGCCGTTCCAAGCTTTCCGTCAGGATAAGCTCCTTCGGCCAGTTCAAGAGGACACTCCCAGGTCTTGCCTGTTTCATTTGATGAAATCAATCTGATTTGATTCAGGTCGGAGGAATATGTTTTGCCTTCAAATGTAAGTTGTGTGGAGGTCACATAGACGGAGGTTGTAAAAGTGAAAATATTCCTTTCTCCGGTATTGACCTGGGCATTTTCGGACTTTCCGTTTATCAGGCCTTTCAGATTGATGGGAGTACTGAGCCGGACAGGAAAGGAAATGGTCTTGCTCTGATTTGCACTTGCAGTAACTTTGAATATATAATCTCCGTCAGGTAAAGTTTTGGATGTGTTAAAAAGAATATTCCGCCAGTTTATATCATTACCGTTTTTGGTTCCCGCAGAAGTGTTGAAATTCACTGTTTTTGAAGTGCCGGCCTGGATGCCGGCCGTATTGTATAAGGCCATGGATAAAGCCGGGTCTGTTGGATACCTTGTCCATATGCCGTATAATTCCAGATTTTCGCTTGCAGGTACTGTTACCGGGGATTCCGGTGTTCTGAAGTTAAGCTTTTCCGATCTGAGTTTTGCTTCAAACTGCATTGGAGGTGATTCCCATAAGGTGAAGGTTACTTCTGTGACATCTCTGCTTGTGGTCCCGTCGATGTCTATTGTAAAAACATCCGACCAGGTATTTTCAATATCCATTACATAATATCTCAGTCTGTATGTACCAGGGCTTAAATAGTCGGGTATGGTATAATTCCAGTCTCCGCCTTCTTTTTTCCACATTATCTTTCTCTGGGCTATGCCCTTGTCCGTTCTGGAAATGCTGTGATCCATATCATAGCTCAGATCGACCCATTTGGTCCTGTAAAGATTTGTCCCGGCGTCAAAGTCCCAGTCCAGCACCGCCTTGGCTATGGGCTTCCTGTGTACATATATGTCTACCTCTGTCGCACTGCTGTAGTAGGAATAATCCTCCCCGTATGCACCGGACGGTTTATCCTTTACCCTTCTGAATATCTGATACTTGCCCACATTGGCAAAGCTTGTCCGCATGGTCTGGATCCAGCCGCCTGTATCGCTAAATACAGTTTGAGTGCCGGTTTCCTGCCCCGTAGGATTGTCAAAGTAGTCTTTATCCTGTACATATTGCATCTCACGGGCAACTATATTATCATTTTCTATATCTTCCTCACCGGTGTTTAATGTAAAAGTCTGATTCTGGAGCATATACATCTGTTCTATGGCCGGCGCATCCTGTGATATAAATTCCAGCGCCTCATTTACTATGTCTTGCATTGACTTCCCTGTTACATCAATGAATTTTGCGTATGATGGATATTGTGATTTTATGCTTGCAGTCCCCGCAAGGATAACTTTTGCATCTGATTTTGAGGTTACCATATCAAAATCAGATTTTTCCGACATGCCGCTGTTGGATATATACATAACATATTTGTAGCTGTTGGCTCTCCAGGGATCGGTGTATGGCTGCCTTACATATTTATATATTGTGCCGCTGTAATAGCCCGTATAATTTGAAACCCAGCGTATATCCGGAACCCAGTATGAAACCGTTCGTGATACTGTTCCGGAGTATCCGGCATAGCTTCGTGTCCAGTCGAAGTCCCCCTCTTTATCACTGCGTGCAACTGACGTGTATAAATAGCCATATCCTGTCAATGTGCCGGAATAACCCTCACTGTCAGAGTATGAAATGCTGGACGGCGGCGCGCTGCCGCTTATACCGTGTCCGCTGGTGGATCTTCCTCCCGCGCTTGCCGTTTTGGTTTCCGTCCGCGTTTCCGTGTGGCCGAAGTCATGGTTGGAACCGTTGTCGGACACGCTTGTGCGGCTCAGTGTTCCAGAATACCCGGCGCTGGAATATGAAATGCTTGTGGGCGGGTAGCTTGTGCCCGTATTATATGAGGATGATGCAGGAGTTGAATACTCATAGGTTTTCATATCCCAGATGTTTATGCCGGGCAATATATTTTTGCCCAGGAGGTAATTCTCCATAGACACCCTGTTGTCCGTCAGGTATCTTACATCTTCATCCGGGTTGTTTTTATCCCTCATTATATACAGGTCCACATTGGGCCTTTGTATTTCTGTCTCCAGGTACAGGTCAGACAACGGCTGGTAGTTGTCCACCCAGAATTCAACTTCATAAGAGCTTGTCTTTTTATCGGCATCGGTTATATACTGCTGCAATGTATCCTGCCCCTGCACGCCCACAAATTCATCCTTGGCATATATTTTATATTTATAGTAGCCCAGCTGCGTCGGCGTAAATTTCGGGAAATCGTCGGGCTCACAGATCCCGTTGCCTCCCAGGCCGTCCCACTCCTGTATCTTCTGATCCAGGGTCCCGTTGTTGTCACTGTCGTACCACAGTTCTATTCTGGCTGAAGCTATTTTATCGCCGTCGGTGCTGTTTACATCATAGTGCCATGCCGTCAGCTCATCCGTCCTGGCCAGTACGCTGTCACTCAGGTTTACTTCAATATTGGGAGCATAGTCCTCAAAAACCTGGTATTCTACTGTGTATGGATCAGACCACTTGCCCAGGGAGTTTTTGCACTGGAGGGTCAGGGAGTATGTACCCGGTTCGCTGTATTGCAGCTGCTTCTGGAGGTCGGTGTCAGTACCTTTGTGCAAATTGGTTGTATCTCCTCCGAATGTCCAGCGGTATTCCGTAATTGGGAACCTCTGTACCACCAGCTGGATATTTCCGTCCGGTGATGTATTCTGTACATTTATTATCCTGTTCTGCTTCCAGGTATTTGAGGTAATCAAATATTGTGCGTTTGGCTTTGTGGGATACACATATACCCAATCCTTTGATTCGTAGACCAGCGGCACCTGGGACGCTATCTTTTCCTTCAGATCGTTAGGCAGCCCCTCTATTGAAATCTTGCTGGAATCAAGGTTGTATCTCACCAATACCTGAGCAAAATATCCGTTTACATTTGTCACGTCCGGAAAAATGTATCTCCCGGAGAAGAATGTACTGTAATCCACCGGCTGGCCGTCTACATACAATTCCTTGCTTTTCACCGCCGACATGTCGGTGCTGTCCGTGGCATCGTCAAAAGGCACGCTGTCAAAAGCTATTTCCCCTATATGGTTCTGTATATGTATTGAGGGAATATCCATTACTATTTCCGCCCGGGGAGGAAGTGCCGGTTCAGGGACCACTTTTGTGCCGATTGGATATTTACCGCTTGTACTTCCGGTAAACCCGTTCTTGTCATTTGAGTACTTGGGAGTTGCATCGGCATTGACAAATACCTCCCGCTTTCCTTTATTGACACCGGAGGTTGCCTTCGGCAAAGCCCGTATGGCTCCGATTGTCGTATCTACCTTTACTATTGTCGTAACTGAATTTTTTGACTTATCTGTATGCTCGACAATTGCTGTTTTCTTTATATTACCCAGGCTTGCTATATTGAGATTGAACGTCCAGTCATACAGGTCATATCTTGTGTAATATGCCGTCTTTTTTACGGCGTCTTCATAATAATCCTCGTCATTCAAGGTAGCTTTCAATTGAAATGTAAGGATTGTATGCTCTGAATCCCTTTCCGCCGTTTCGGGAATATCGCTTATAATGGAAGCGTCTATAATGTCACAGTTTACAGGAAGTTCTTTAATTTCCCTTTTTTCACTTTGTACCGGTATGCTGAAGGTCTGATACCACAGCTCCCCGGTGGAGGACAGCTTGTGCCACATGCGGCCCGAGCCGGCAGCTTTTAATGTTGGCGGAGATTGAATGTACAGGTACTTATATATATCAGGGTCCACGCCGCTGGCTTTGGTCTTTGTGGGAATCCCTGCAAAGTCTGCCAGGGAGCTGAAGGTTCTTGTCATCCACTTTTTGGTTTCAGCTACTGTGTCTATATCATATTGCCCATAATTTCCATATGCCGCTAAATTATATTCGCTTGCACCAGATGTTAAACCTGTACTTTTATTTAATGGTTCTTTCCATGGCTCAGGCTGCCAATTCCTGTTTTCAAATTTCGTCACTGTGGCAACATTTATCATCCACATATTTGAAAAGGGATTTCCGCTCACATCATAGCCCAGGTACTTCCATTCCCCCCTGTTGACAGCGGTCTTTGGATGAATGTCCGGATTCTGTTCTATTCCCTTGTCAACAACTCCAGTGGGCTTTTTGAAATATCCTCCCTCGTAGCTTACATCAGGCTGTAAATTGTTCAGGTTTGTATGGACCTGGTAGCCACCTTTGAAGTAGTTGCTCAAACCTATGTTCTGATAGCTTCCGTATACACACAGGTTTTTCTGATACAGTATTTTATAGTTAAGGGTATAGGTATATGTGCTGGACCCTACTCTTTTACTGATTGTCAAAGGGTAAGGCTGTCCGTTTGTCTGCAAAGGTATTTTTCCGGCCGTTACTGCCCGGTCATACTGATCCTTCAGGAAAACCTCGTTATAATACAGTTTCCCATCAATGTCCTTTACCGGACTTTCATACCAAGTTGATGGATCTGCATATATATTTGTCTTTACCACTGCCGCATCCGCGCTGCCGCCTGTAAATGAGAACCATGTAATTACCATAGACAGCATAAGCACAAGATAGATTATTTTTTGACAGATTGCCTTTGCGCTTATTGAATTTCCCCGTGTTTTGCCCAATTATTTCACCTTCCTTTTATACGGCTTTTAGTCCTTATACATCGTTTTTTCTGTGATGAAGTCTTTTCCCCAAACTTGCATGCTTAATCTTTTTCCCCCGAGATCATGTCCGCCAGCAAACCTTACCTGTCTTCCATTTATCATATAAAAATCTGCTTTCCCCAGATCATCATTTAAAGCATAGCCCAGGTATCTGTCATGAAGTGCTTTTGCCTTTTCGTATTCACTGCCAAACCATATTTTCATCAGTTCGTATACATAAGGTTTAAGTGCTTTATTGTAATTATCTACATCACTGCTTCTCACTTCATACAGGTAACCACCCACGTTGTCATAAATATTGTCAGTTTCACCTTTCTGCAATTTTGTTTTATCAGTAAAAACATTTATATTATTTTGACTGTATATAGCCTCTGTTGCAGGATTGAACCTGAATTTATATTCTGTTTCTGCATCCGGAAACCATGCCATACCTAAATTTTTATAGTTTTCCATAAATCCATAGGTGGTCGCACCGCCAACCATTTTATTCTTATTTTTTTCCATGGCATAAACCGTATCCCATATTTCCATAAGAGGAAAATATCCTTTGTAAAACAGATATTCCTTGTTGTCATACTTTCCATATTCATCTGAACTATATCCCATTGCCATAGCCTTTGTGATAGGGTTCTTAAACTTGAAACTCTCATTTGGCCCGGGTACGCTTTCAACTCTCGTGGACTTGTCCAGGAGTTTTATTGCGATTACAGAGGCCTCAGCTCTTGTAAGGCTGCCTTTGGGATTGAATTTGTTGTTGCTGCCGGCTATGATCCCCATGCGGTAGCAATCTATAACATCCTGCAGGTACTTACTCTGAATGGTCGTGTAATCAGTCATTTTAAGCTTCTGATAGCCCACGTATACATTGTCAAAAAAGCCTTTGTCCCCTTTACCTTCCCAGTCGGTTCCTTTAACAAAATAGTCTGCCGGTACTGTTTCATACTTGCCTATGGCCTTTCTTGCCATACTTGTTGCAATTTCTCTTGTGAGCGGCTTATCATAATCCGCAATTTCGTTTTTTTGCAGGATGCCGTCTTTTATGGCCTGGTCCACATAGGACTGGTAATATGGCTTGCCTGCCTGAACTTCAAGGGTATAACCCAGGGTTTTCATAAGTATTAAAACGAACTGGCCCCCCAGCAGTTTATCATCAGGCCCGAACTTGCCATTGGGATAACCTGCTATAATACTCAGAGCAGATAATTTTGAAACATATGCTTTACCCCAATGCTTCGGCACATCTGAAAACTTTGCGGCCTCTTTATCCAGATCAGCCTGGGTAAGCAAAGCAAGCTGCTGCTGTATTGGACGCATACGCACAGCCGTATTTGAATCGGACGTTATTCCGCTATCTTCAGCCGCCGCAGGCAAAAATGCCAATAATAAAATTGTTAAAACCAGTGCCGTACATAAAAATTTTTTCGTCATGCTTTTTCTCCTTCAATTCATGTTGGGTTTATTTTTACAAACTAAACTTACAACTTGTTTCTTAATATTTACTTTTATTTTTGTGGTGTTTAAAGTCAATTAATATAGGCTTGAGTTAAGGCTAAGTCCTCCTAGAAACAGGAAACTTTTTGTAAATATAATTGCTCCAACGCAGCCTTGGCCTGAAAACGAAGGTTTCAACCGCAATTGACTTTATGATGATTTCCGCAAACTGCGGCAATTACCTGAAATATGTGATATACTTCACCGCTCCGCAGTTAAACGTACTTGCAGCGATTTTGTATTAAAATGATGTGAAAATAATCTGCCCTTTATAAAATAATAAATCACGTACCGCGGCCAAAAAACTATATCAGACACCTTTGTCAGTTCATTTCACAAATTTGGGCGGTAACCTCCTGTCTGCTATGTCTACGCAGCCCCGGCGGCGGGATTTAATATGAAATTATCAAAAACTGCTGATATCCTTGTATAAAGAAGCTTTTTACCTGAAAAAGTTTTTTACAAAGAATTTAAAAGACTTACTATATGGATTATAACATACATTTCCAGAAAAATCACCTATTTTTTTACAAAAATTACAACTTTCTTATAAAAAAATTTGTTCCGGCCCTGAAAAACCGCCCCCGGCCCTGTCAAACAAACATTATTCTTACAGTATGTTGGCAGACACTTTTTCAGAAAAACTTTATATAGCCAATAAAACCATAGATAATAATGTGCAGAATATATACAAAAAGCCTGATATGAATTGCGTTAATAGAGAAAGTTTGAATTTTTATTATAAAACAGGTATTGACAAAAAGAAAGTTTTCTATTATACCAATACATAGATATAATATGTATCGCATATCTATGTATAAAGAGGAGGAGAATGATGAAAGTTATTTGTCGCTGTCAGCCGGCATGGCCTTTTCGGCACAGTTTATGATCGATATTTTGAAAGGTAAGTTTATGATTAACTTTTAATCATAAGAGATACTATTAAGAAAAAGTGAGGAAATAGGTAAATGGAATTACCAATAAAAACAGATAAAAAGAGAAAAAAGACCGTTAAATTAAGGATAAAAATACTGTTAACCATTTTTATAGTACTATTACTTGGAATTGTCTATGAGCAAATTGGTGAATACGTTGACAACAAAGAATATCAACCGGTTGGTAAGTTAATCGATGTGGATGGCCATAATATGCATATTTGGGCGGACGGGACCGGGGATGCGACGGTAGTGTTTGGTGTCGGTTTTCAAATGCCAAGCGGATATGTTGATTTTTACCCACTATATAGTGAGATTGAAAAACAGGCAAGAGTGGCAGTATACGATAAGCCGGGGTATGGATGGAGCGATGTTACAAATGCCCCAAGGGATATTGATACAATAACAAAGGAAATTCACGCTGCATTAGTGTTGTCGGGCGAAAAGCCTCCTTACATTTTAGTGGCACACTCCATAGCTTCATTGGAGGCTATTCGGTTTGCCCAACTCTATAAAGATGAAGTAAATGGCGTTGTTTTGATAGATGGTTCAAACCCCGATATGTATGTTGATATGCCAAGGGCATCAAGGGCATTCGATTTTGCTTTTGCTCGAACAGCAATATTCAAAGGCACAATTTCTTTAGCAAATAAGACAGGAATAATAAGAACGCTGTTCCATACAGTATATCCTTATTCCGCAACCCCGATGTCAACAGGCAGAAGCGGCTTTGAATTGGCACCCGAAAAATTAAAGAAACTCGACAGGGCATTATTTTTGAGAACTTTTAATAATCGTAATCAAGTCGATGAGGGGAACAAAAAAGAAGAAAACGCTTTTACAGTACTGTCCAACGGATATTTGGGCGATATACCGCTTAGAATAATCACTTCTGAATATCTCAATAGTTATCCCGAAAGTGCGGGAGAACAATTAAGGCTGTTAGAGTGGTCAACCGACAGCAAACAAATTATTGTTGATGGTGCAAACCACGCTGTTCATTGGAGCAATCCCGGAGTGATAAACAATGAGATCGTTGATCTTTTAAATACCAAATAAAATTTCATTTTTCATCCCTGAGAAGATTTTTTAATTCATCCATAAAAGTATTGATGTCCTTGAACTGCCTGTATACCGAGGCAAATCTGACATATGCCACCTCATCCATGTTTTTGAGCTTTGACATTACCATTTCGCCGATATCCTGGGTCGTAACTTCCCTCTGCAAAGAATTGTGCAGCTGGGTTTCAATACTCTCCACCATTTTTTCCAGATCGTTTATGGAAATAGGTCTTTTTTCGCAGGCCCTTAAAAGTCCGTTCATCAGCTTGTCCCGGTCGAAGGGCTGTCTGGACTTATCCTTTTTGATAACCATCAGAGGCAAGCTCTCCACCTTTTCATAGGTGGTAAACCTTTTGGAGCACCTTATGCACTCGCGCCTCCGTCTTATGGCAGAGCCTTCGTCGGTAGGTCTGGAATCAATAACCTTGTCTTCTATAAAACCGCAAAACGGACACTTCATCTTTAATCCTCCATCAAAACAGGATGTCAAACTTCATTTTCCATTTTACCCTATTTGCTAATTTTTGTACACTGAAAATAAAGAAGCGGCAATATTTCACTTAGATTTACCTAATACCGCTTAATATTCCAGAAATTTTCTCATAGTGCGTTCATCCATTTCCACCAGTATTATATCCTCTCCTATCCTCACAATATTATCCCAGGGAATGACGTAATCGCTGGTTTTTCCCAGCATTCCCAGCCATTTTCTGCCGCCGGGGATCACTATGCCCTCAATCCTGCCCCCGGCAAAATTGACCACAACATCACACACAAACCCCAGACGCGTGCCGTCGTTTACATTGATAACTTCCTTCTGCTTCAGACTATTTGCCCTGTCCATGCCCTTTTACCTTCCCGAAAAAAATAAGACCTATATAAAATATATGTCTTATTTTTCCGGTTATGAAATATTTATTAATCAAATATACTTCTTCATATGCAGCAGCGCTGTTTTTTCCAGTCTCGACACCTGGGCCTGGGAAATCCCAATTTCGTCCGCCACCTCCATCTGTGTGCGCCCTTCAAAAAATCTCAGGTTCAGGATCAATTTCTCCCTGTCGTTCAGTTTCCGCATAGCTTCCTTCAAGGTTATGGTCTCCAGCCAGTTTTCATCGATATTCTTGTCATCGCTGACCTGATCCATTACAAATATGGCATCTCCGCCGTCATGATACACCGATTCGAAAAGTGAAATGGGGTCCTGTATGGCGTCCAGCGCAAAAACTATATCCTCCTTGGGCAATTGGAGTTCCACCGCCAGCTCGGCAATGGTCGGTTCCTTGGAATTTTTAGTTGTGAGCCTTTCCTTTGCCTGCAGGGCCTTATAGGCAATATCCCTCAAGGACCTGCTGACTCTGATGGAATTGTTATCTCTTAAATATCTTCTAATTTCGCCTATTATCATAGGCACTGCATAGGTGGAAAACTTTACATTCTGTGAAACATCAAAGTTATCTATGGCTTTGATCAAACCAATGCACCCCACCTGGAACAGATCATCCACATATTCGCCCCTGTTGTTGAACCTCTGAATAACACTCAATACCAGCCTGAGATTTCCTTTTATAAATTCGTCCCTGGCGGAATTGTCACCTTTGTGCATCCTTTCGAACAGCACTTTTTTCTGTTCATTTGTTAAAACAGGAAGTTTTGAAGTATTAACACCACATATTTCAACTTTATTAATAAGCATATAAAAACCTCCCGAGCTATAAATGATTAGCCAACTCTTATAATTGACCCTGTCAGTTATAAGGATTGGCGAAGTCAAATTTCAATTTGGCTTGTTAATTATCATTATTGCCATGGAGGCACTTTTTATACTGTCAAGAGGACCAAAATATTTTCTTCAAAGCCCTTGACAAACGCTTATATTAAGGCTTTCAAACATTTTCTCACGTCATTCTGCTGATTTCCTTTTTCAGCCTGCTGATGATTCTTTTCTCCAGTCTGGATATGTAGGACTGTGATATTCCAAGCATATCGGCCACTTCTTTCTGAGTCTTTTCAACCCCGTTTGTAAGTCCGAATCTCAGTTCCATAATCCGCTTTTCACGTATGGATAATTTTTTCATGGCGGTGTTCAGAAGCTCCTTATCCACTTCATCCTCAATGCTCCTGTGGATCATATCATTTTCTGTTCCAAGAATATCAGACAGCAGCAGCTCATTGCCGTCCCAGTCGATGTTCAAAGGTTCGTCTATGGAAATCTCAGCTTTGACCCGGTTGTTTCTTCTCAAATACATCAATATTTCATTTTCAATGCACCGTGAAGCGTATGTGGCCAACTTGATGTTCTTTGAGGGATTAAAGGTATTGATGGCCTTTATAAGGCCGATAGTCCCTATAGAAATCAGATCCTCGACGCCTACCCCCGTATTTTCAAATTTTCTGGCTATGTACACCACCAATCTCAAATTTCTTTCGATCAGTATGCTCTTTACCGCATAATCGCTCTCTTCAAGTTTATGTAAAAGATAGGCCTCCTCATCCAGCGTAAGAGGCGGAGGCAGGGCTTCGCTGCCGCCGATGTAATGGACGGGAAAAAAGCCTCCTATCTTAAGCTTTCTCAAAAGTTTTTCATACTTAATAAGAAAGTACATTTTCAACCTTGTAAAAAATTTCATCTATCTGTCCCCTTTCAAATATGGATGTTCAGACCGGCTTACAGTTCACCTGCCCTGGTCACGCAACCAGTTCCGGCCCCAATAAGGCCTTGTACTGTTCATTTCTGGACAAGGTTCTGTTGTATATCCCCACTATCACATTTTTAATATCACGCTTTTCTTCTTCTTCTCCAACTTCGATAAAATCCGGTTTAAAACCTATAAGCATACCGTTTTCCTTCCCAAGGGAGCTGAAAGGTATGAGTCTGAACCTTGAAAACCACTTGGATTTCGATATGGTAGCCGTAACGCTGCTCAAGTCGTTCTCCTTGGAGTTTTCAAAAATGCTTTTTATTTCTGCGGGCAGGAGTTCCTCCAGCGCTTTGAACTCAACCACCATAACAGGCATATTGGTAAGGGGGTCCTTTAATGAATTTCCCGTATCCACCAATGCGGATAAATCAATCATCCTATTGTCAAATGCTATCTTTACAGGTATCAACAGTTTATCCTTTGAAATTCTGCTCTGGATCACTTCTCTGAAAATATTTATTATAATGCCCACCGTCACAATTCCCAAAAATACCGAAAACCACCGGGAATATCCGGGAACATATACTATTCCGTTTCTGACAAAGCCGCCCTGCTGGTTGAAAAACAGGAACGCCAGCACCGCCCCCGCAAAAATGAAGGTAGATATGTAGAAAATAACCAGCGTTTTCAAAAAAGGCAGCACCTTGCGGGGTGAAAACGTTATTGCCACTATAAAGAAGGAAAGCAGTATCTTTGCCAGTGTGGTGTAATAGATCTTCATGCCGGGCTGTACAATAATAAAGGCCACATAAAGGGCTCCCACCGCAGCCCCTATGAATAAACGCAGCGAACTGACTCTGACACGGGAAAACTTGGCAGTGACATAAAGGATGAGGTAATTAATGACCAGATTCTCTAATAACAGGACATCCATATACAGTACCAATTTTATCCCCCCACGTTCCTTACAGTCTATACATTACTATTATTCACGTCTCCGTGTTTTTATGTTTATTATACATAGTAAATTTACAAAAGTTTGTCAAAAAGAATTGTAGAAAAAGAAATATCGTATGACAAAATAGCGTTGAAACAGACTACATGTACTTAAATACAAGCAAATAAGAATGGGGCCTATAAGCCGGAATAAAAAAAGACTGGTTTGAACCAGTCTTCGTTTACTTAATACACTATTTGATTTTTATCATGGTTAAAAAGGAATTCCCACCGGCGGAGCCGGCCATCCTTCGGCATTTTCTCTTGATCTTATTTAAATTTATTACGTCTCAAAAATGTTGGTATATCAAGCTCATTATCCTGAACTGAAGAGTCCGGAATACTTTTTTCAGTAGTGGCCGCCGCGTAGCTGCTGCTCTCACGGATTGGGCTCACAGGAGCCGCCTTTACCTTTTCCACAGCCGGCTTGTCAAATTTCTTTAACACGGGGCTGCTTTCAAAGCCTGTGGCAATGACTGTTATCATTATCTCATCCTTAAGATTGTCATCTATGACAGCACCGAATATAATATTGGCTTCAGGATCGGCAGACTTCTGAACAAGCTCTGCAGCCGTATTGACTTCAAACAGTCCCAGATCAGGTCCTCCTGTTATGTTAACCAATACTCTTCTGGCGCCCTCAATGGAAGTTTCCAGAAGTGGGCTCTGAATAGCCTGTCTTGCGGCATCTTCGGCTCTTGTTTCCCCTGACGCCCTGCCTATGCCCATATGAGCCAGGCCTGAACTTAACATAATGGTTTTTACATCTGCGAAGTCCAGATTTACCAGACCAGGTACGGCAATAAGATCGGAAATTCCCTGAACACCCTGGCGGAGTACATCGTCGGCCATTTTAAAAGCTTCGACCATTGTCGTACGCTTTTCCACCACCTGGAGAAGCCTGTCATTTGGTATCGTAACAAGGGAATCTACGGAATTTTTCAGATTTTCAATGCCTCTTTCGGCATGCTGCATACGGGTTCTGCTTTCAAACATAAAGGGTTTGGTAACAACAGCCACAGTCAAAATTCCCATTTCCCGTGCAAGCTGTGCTACAACAGGCGCCGCTCCGGTTCCGGTGCCGCCTCCCATTCCCGCTGTGACAAAAACCATGTCAGCGCCTTTAATTGCCTGGGCGATTTCATCCTTGCTTTCATTTGCCGCTTTTTCCCCGATATCAGGATTTGCACCTGCTCCGAGGCCCTTTGTAAGCTTGTCCCCAATCTGGATTTTGGTATTGGCCTTAGACAGGAACAAAGCTTGTTTATCTGTATTTATAGCTATAAAATCAACACCTCGAAGACCTGCGTCGATCATTCTGTTAACGGCGTTATTTCCTCCTCCGCCGCAGCCAACCACCTTTATTTGTGCAAAATGATCCATATCAATCTCAAAATCTAGCAAAGTAAATCCCCCTTTAGCATAGGTAAATTAGGCTTGAATTGCATACCTGGTATATAAAAATTTTGGTCAAAATCTAAAAAGTTATAAAAATACACACTAATAATAATATATTATAATATCAAATTAGGCAAGTTATGATTTTATTACCTAATAAAAAAAATCCTTTAATGCTGCAATAGCCTTCTTCCAGAATGTTTTTTCCCTCGATTTTTTATTGTTTTTGGGAAGGCTTTTTATTGTAATTGTGCTGGCTTCCTTATCCAGCTTCCCTATATATTTCACAATTCCGGCGGCAGTACAATACTCAAGGGTCTGAATATTTTTCACCTTTGGAGAGGCTGTTCTGACCGGTATGTCAAAAACTTCATACGCGATCTGCATGGAACCGTCCAGCGTGGTAATCCCGTTTCCTGAGAGAACCACTCCCGCTCCGTAATTACCTGGGGAATTTTTATTGACTATGTCCCTGCAAAGACTGAATATCTCATAAACTCTTGCCTCAATAACCTCTATGACATCGGAAACCTTTATATCCTTTTTGAAGCTTTCGCTGATGTCGCTTACAGAAATCTCCTGATCGTTCTTTATCAGCGTTGTCAGTGCCAATCTGAACTGCCTTTTTATTTTTTCGGATTCCGCATAGGAAATCTTCAGGGCTATGGACAGGTCATTTGTTATATGGTCTCCTCCCACAGGCAGGCATTTATTCATAATAAGCTTCCCGTTTTTAAAAACGCTTATTTCAGTTGAGCCGCCTCCCACGTCAATGAGTATTACCCCCATATCCTTTTCATCGGGCTGCAGGATACATTCACCGGCGGCAAAGCCCTCGGCTATTAGCCCATCAACGCGTATACCGGCTTTTTCCATGCTCCTGACAATATTTTGCACGGATATGATTTTACCTATAACTACGTCAAAATCCCCCTCCAGCCTGGTCCCCTTCATGTCCACGGGATCATTTATCCCGTCGTAGCCATCCACTATAAACTGTCTCGGCACAACGTCAATAATTTCGCTGTCCTCTGCTATAGCCAGCGTACCGGCTGAATAATAGAGCTTCTGCACGTCGCTTTTACTGATTTCCTTGTCCTGGCTCACTATATTTATAAACGTTTTATGGTTGATTATGTCAACATGAAGACCTGAAATGTTCACATATGCCGAAACCACCTTCATCTCAGACTGGGCTTCGGCCTTTTTTACAGAGTTTTGTATTGAAGCGGAGGTAGCGTCAATATCAACAATTATTCCCTTTTTTGTTCCGGAACAGGTATCAATCCCCTTGCCTAAAATTTCGACTTCGCCCGCACTGTTGGCCTTGCCTATTACAGTGCTCACCTTGGTTGTTCCTATATCTATTCCTACAATGATATCAGACACAAAACTGCCCCCCTAATTATGTATCAATCCTCTTTAACTATATTATCTTTTTTAATAAATTTATTCAATAGATATCTCCTAATTAAGGCAAAGTTCAGGAAAAGCCTGTTTCCGAAAGCAAATATTGCCGCAAGATAAATCTGGATGCCAAGCTTGTCGCCTATATAAGCCAGTCCGGCAGCCAGAAGCGCATTGCCGAAAAAACCCGACAGGAATATCTTCATTTCAAATTTCTTGTTTATGGTAGCCACCATTCCTCCGAATACCGAGTCCAGAGCCGCCAGAATGGCCACGGCCACATATGTGAAATATTGCGAAGGGATAGTAATCGGAATGAACAGCCCCACTACTATTCCTAAAATAAGACCTAAAATTGGTATCATATCTGTAAATCCTTTCTGAGATTAATTTATTTTTTGGGTACAAAATACGGATTGCTGCTTTTAGTGAAATCCAGAGTACCTTTTTGATTTGCAGTGATATTATTGACAAACAACTGCTTAAAAAATCGTATTTCATAATCAACATTTTCCGGGTCTCCGAATTTAACTGTGATCCTCCTGTCAAATTCAACCAACGTGCCGTTGCTGTCAGACAAATCTATGGAGGATATCTTTCCGTATAATTTGACTTTCGACTTTTCATCATTGTCATCTTTAATCAATGCGTCGCAAAAACCCGTCAAATCTATTAAAGGATTTACTCCTTTAAATTTTACCGCTTCTCCCGGCTTTACGCTATCCACCAAAATACCCATTATTTTAAAATATTTGCTTTTTTGTCCCGTATCTTCAATTTTTTCCAGTGCATACCCTTCCCTGTCAATAAGCGTGCTTGTCCCATTTGCCTCCAGAATGGCAAACGGGATCCTCTCCTGCACCCTTATTCTTATGGAATCCGGCAGCAAAGGCCTTATGCTGACTGATCCGATATAAGGCATGGCCTTGTACACATCCTGCTCTCTGTCAATAAACCGGAAGGATAACAGATTCTTTGGTTTTTCCCCCAACATATCAAAAACATTTCTTCCCGTCGCAAACCCTGTGTGCTGGATTATATCGTTTGAAGAATATTTTTGGTTGCCGGTTACTATTATCTTATCTACAGTAAATAATGATGAACGGGCAAATAAAACGATACCGGTAAAAACCAGTATAACCAGTATAAATCTTCTGATTCTGCGCAGCCTGGCACGGGACTTCTTGCTCAACTTTTTCTTGCGGGCGTATTTGGGCTTTGAATTATTTTTCATTTGTGTATCGCTTTTCATTTGTATATTACTTCCTTATAATATCCGCCCCCAGCGAGGACAGTTTTTCTTCGATTTTATAATATCCCCTGTCTATATGCTCAAGGCCGGTTATGCCGGTCTCTCCGCCGGCTGCCAGACCTGCGAGCACCAGAGCGGCTCCCCCGCGCAGATCCCTGGCTGTCACCTGAGCCCCGTTAAGCTTGTTTACACCTTTTATAACGGCCATACGCCCATCAATTCTTATATTTGCTCCCATCTTCAGCAGCTCATCCACATGCTTGTATCTGCTTTCAAATATCGTTTCAATAATAATGCTGGTACCTTTGCACAGTGTCAGCAAAGCCATGAGCTGTGCCTGCATATCCGTTGGAAAGCCCGGATACGGCAGTGTCCTTATAACTTCCACGGCCTCCAGCCTTGAACCTGCGATCACATGTATATCGTTTCTCTTTATGTTGATCTGGCAGCCTACATCTCTTAGAACGGAGGCTATTGATATAATATGTTCGGGTATGATATTCCTTATGAGCACATTGCCGCCCGTTATTGCGGCAGCAACCATATATGTACCTGTAATAATCCTATCTGGTATAACATTGTATTCCACGTGAGTAAATTTTTTCTCAAACCCTTTTATTCTTATCACGCTTGAACCGGCACCGTAGACCCTGGCCCCTATTTTCTGGAGAAAGTTCTGCAAGTCGACTATTTCCGGTTCCTTTGCCGCATTCCTTATAACAGTGTCGCCTTCGGCGTATACGGCCGCTATCATTGCATTTTCTGTAGCTCCCACACTGGGATAGTCAAGGTATATATCACAGCCCTTCAAACCATCCGTTTCACAGCTTATGTATCCGCCATCGGTGTCGTTGATTTTAGCACCGAGACTTCTGAGCGCTTTCAGGTGTAAATCGATAGGCCTTGGGCCTATTTCACACCCACCCGGCTGTGTTACTCTATTGTCCGTATACAGTGAAGTTTTACATGAAAATATTATATCATAAATTTAAAAAAATTTATGATATAATTGCCCATGTGCGTTTCGGCCTTAGCCGAAAACTTCGCACGGGCGGCTAATTCCCGCGGAGCGATATAATATCTGCATCAGCAGATATTATATCATAAATTTGTATTGCCCAGCAATTGTGTTATGCGGTTTTAATAATGTTAATACTCTCATATGGGATAAATGCGAGTTGAATAATTATTGTACAAGTTTCCGGCAATACCGGAAAATAATTTTTCAAGATATATTTTTACTGCATGCAGTGTACGTACAAATGTTATAATGTTAAAATAACACTGTAACAAGGCGGTAAAACCGGAAAGATTTCCGCTGCTGCGTTATAATTTTTATATAGGAGTTACCATGAAATTCAGACAAACCCTTGCGATCACTATATCGAAGCTGACCATATCAGTACTTCACCTTTTAAAAAGAGGCGGGACAACCCTGCCGGGAAAAGTGGCCTTTAAGCTGTATCCCGGCATATTGAGAGCCATTGCCAGCGACTTTGAAATAATCATGGTTACCGGCACCAACGGAAAAACCACCACTACCAGAGTTATTGAAGAAATTCTGAAAAATAACAACGTGGATTACATAACCAATAAATCCGGAGCAAATCTTTTAAGCGGCGTAACTACCACTTTCATCCGGGCCGTAACCTTAAGCGGCAGGCCAAAGCACAAGGTGGCGCTCATTGAAAGCGATGAAGCCGCCTTCAACCAGGTAACAAAGCATCTGCAGCCTAAAGCCGTAGTGGTGACAAACTTCTTCAGGGACCAGCTGGACCGGTACGGGGAGCTTTATTCCACCCTGAATGCCGTAAAGGCCGGTCTTGAAAGAATCGGCGACGATACCGTTTTAGTCCTGAATGCAGACGATTCCATATGCGCCTCCCTTGGCCGTGAGACCGGCAAGCGCGTACTTTATTACGGTATCGGCAAAGACGCCTGTCAGGATAATTCCGGGGATATAAATACGGACGCGATGTTTTGTATAAACTGTAAAAGCAAATACGAATATACAAATCACATTTATGGCCATCTGGGAGGTTTTTACTGCACCAACTGCGGTTACAGCCGCCCTGCCGCCGACCTGGAATGCACCTCCATAGAGGAGGCCGGGAGCAGCTATACCACCATCAACTGGAAATGCAGCTCCGCGCTTCTTGATAAGGACGGTACTACTTTTACCACAAAAATAAACCTTCCCGGCCTGTACAACGTATATAACGCCATGGCGGCAGCCACATGCGGGCTTGCCTTAAACTACGGCCCTGAAACGGTGACCTGTGCCCTTCAGTCCTTTGAAAGCGGCTTTGGCAGAATGGAAACCATAAATGTGAACAACAAGACCATAAAGCTCATACTTGTGAAAAACCCAACGGGGTTCAACCAGGTGCTCAGCTTTTTGTCCCTGGACAACCGGAACCTGAACATAGCATTTCTCATCAACGACAATCTGGCCGATGGGACGGATATATCCTGGCTCTGGGATGTGGACTTCGAGCAGCTCAACAAGGTGTCCGGCAAAATAGACAATTTGATAACCTCAGGGCTCCGGGGCGAGGACATGGCGGTCAGGCTGAAATACAGCGGACTGGACACCCGTAAAATCAGGATCATAAAGGATTATCAGCTGCTTATTGACGAGGGTCTGAAAAAAACGCCCGACCAGGGCTGTTTCTACCTGCTGCCCACCTATACGGCAATGCTGGAAATACGGAGTATTCTCAAGAAAAAGTTTAATTTAAAGGAGTTCTGGAAATAGCTATGCTGGATTTGAATATTTGTCATTTATACCCTGATCTTTTAAATACCTATGGGGACAGGGGAAACATACTGGCTCTTCAAAGAAGAGCCGAGTGGCACGGTGTAAGCACCTCCGTCACAAACATAACCATAGGCGATAAATTTGATTCCTCAGCCTTTGACATTGTTTTTCTGGGCGGCGGCCAGGATTATGAGCAGGAAATAATCCAGGACGATGTGCTGAACCAGAAAGGGCAGGAAATCAAAAATGCCGTTGCCGGCAACAAAGTCTTTTTGTGCATCTGCGGCGGTTATCAATTGATGGGCAAATACTACAAAACCTGGGACGGCAAGGAAATAGAGTTT
>JAEWSZ010000122.1 GCA_023397905.1 Bacillota bacterium
CATCTGCCGAGGGAGGTGATATCATGGATTTACCAAAAGTACATCAATTATTTATCGCTGCATATGATGGAATTCATACACTAACATTTGCAAAAACATATACAGACCTTTTCAAAACAGAGGAAGAGTCAACAAGTGCCGTAATCGGACTTTCCCATGCTATCATCTCCCGGAGCTGTTGATATATAAAGTTATATGAAATCCGGGATATGGTATAGTTTTACATATATGACATATACGATCTGGGGGCATAAGGTATGGAGTTTTTAGTATGGCTTTTTTTCCTGGTTATTGGGCTGATTATATTGTATGTACTGGTTCAGGCGGCTATTGACAATTCCAAAACCGCAGATGAAATAACAGAAATCAGAAAACTGCTCCAAAAGCTTGTGGAAAATACTGCGGATACAAAAGCTGCCCAGGATTATGAGGAACCTGAAGGTTCTGGAGATATTCCGCTGCTATACGATACCTGTCCCGCCTGCGGAGAGAAATTATCCGTATCAGATGCAGAGTGCCCTTCCTGTGGGCTTGCGCTTCGGAAGGAATAGCCGGAAGCCGGGAAGGGCAGGTATAAAATCAGCCGGCTGGTATAATTCCCAGCCCCCTATGCTCCTTCAAACAGTCTCAATCTGTACGCATTCATGGCAGTCTCGCCAAGTTTGTCCATCAGGCGGTAATTTGCAACGGCTCCAACTGCCGCACCGATTACGGGAACCAGCTGGAGCATTTTTGCCAGGTCGATATAATCCCTGTATTCCTGCTGGAAAGTCCTCCAGTCAAAGGAATTGATATCCATGGGAAGAGTTTCGGAAAAATCTTTCCACTCCGATACCTGCTGATAAATCTTCCCCGTTCTTTGCCGGCTTGAGAAAGCCAGCTGAAATATATACAGTATGTATAGGCGTTCTTTGTAGTCCTTCAAATCGAAGCCGTATATGGAAGCCGCCTCGAAAAGAAATTTGAGCTTGAGGCTCAGAAGAATGGGAAAGTCCGCAATTCCAAGGAATATGCCTCCCGAGCCGGTCCAGGCGCCGCTGGCCGCAGCGGTTTTTTTGTAGAAACCCGTCCGGTCCCGCATACGTTTCTCGCGTTCTTCCAGGGAAGCGCCGGACAGGGGAATGCCGGCGGTAAGTTCCGAGCCGAACAATACCGCTTTAACCATACCTTTTATGGTTTCGGTCACAATCCTGTGCGCCTTATCGGGGATCAGGCCGTTCATTTTATTTTGGATCCCCTTGCTTATCCGGTCCGCCGCAGAGGGAGCTTTCAGCATTTCGCGCCGCCATATTTTCAATTCTTCCAATACTTGTAATTCATAGCCGTTCATATTTATGCTCATGCCCCGCCTCTCGCACAAAACATCATGAAAGCCGGCATGGGCTCGGTCCCCCTTTATAATTTTTAAAAAATTTCTTTAAACCTATAACCTCAAATCATAGCCTCGAAAAATTATACGCAATTAAGCCGGAACCGCAGGATAATATGGAGAATTCCGGTTTTCATACTGAATCCTGACTTCTGAATTCTGATAGCTGAATTTGATTTCTGAATTCTGGATTCTGCTTCCTGCCTTTATAGTAGTATACGCAGGAGGTACGGTTTTGTATGCGGTTTTAATGGCAAGTCGATTGCTATGGGCTGAAAGAAGTATTTGTATAAAGGTGAAGGTCTCAACCGCAATTTGCCTTATGAACCTATAAGCTGAGGGAAAGGCCGTGAACCGGTATACTATCCGTAAAAGATACGAATATTAAAAGCAAATACATCAAAAATGTTCGCTTTTTCATTGACATTTCAGTTTGAAATTTGATAATATTAGAATGTCAAAAAGGCGAATGATTTTCACTAAATTTCAAAAAATGTTCAATGGAGGATAATGCTATGTGTGTTTCCAAGGACGCGAAGGTTGCCGTGATCATGGGGAGCGATTCGGACCTTTCGGTAATGAAAGGCTGTATCAAGCTTTTGAGGAATTTTGAAGTTCAGTATGAGGTGTTGGTCTGTTCAGCGCACAGAACGCCTGACAAGGCGGCTGAGTTTGCAAAAAATGCCGAGGCTGCCGGATTCGACGTAATTATAGCGGCTGCCGGAAAAGCTGCCCACCTGCCTGGCGTACTGGCTGCATATACGCCCGTCCCAGTCATTGGAGTTCCCATAAAATCCTCAACCCTGGATGGTTTGGATTCACTTCTTTCCATAGTACAGATGCCTTCCGGAATACCCGTGGCCACAGTTGCGGTTGACGGAGCCGAAAATGCGGCAATTCTGGCTGTAGAGATATTATCGGTAGCATACCATGAATTAAGACATAAAATACTCGATTATAAAAAGACCCTTGCGGAAAAAGTTGAAAAGAAGAACACCGAGCTTCAGAAAAAGCTGGAAGAGATATAAATCCTGAAAGCGGGCTTTGCCTCCTGTGTGAGAACATGGGCGGCACCCGCGCAGCAAAAGCCGAGGGCGGCTATCTGAATGTATCGGTATCGTAATAACTATTGCAATAACAAAGGAGTTACTCATGTGTGAATTGGGACAATGCCTGCAATGCGATAACGCGGATTGCTTTGATGAGAGAATGGATAAGATGCACGAGGAGTGCGGGGTATTTGGAGTATACTCAAAGGACGGCAGTGATGTCGATGTGGCGGGAATGACTTATTACGGCTTGTATTCGCTCCAGCACAGAGGCCAGGAAAGCGCCGGAATCGCTGTAAGCGACAAGGAAACCATTGTTTTTCACAAGGACATGGGACTGGTTCCTGAAATATTTGACAAAGTGCTGCTGCAACACCTCAAGGGCTCGATGGCCGTGGGACATGTCCGCTACTCCACAACAGGGGCAAGCCGGCGGGAAAACGCCCAGCCAATTGTAGTCAGATCCAGAAACGGTCAGATAGCGCTGGCGCACAACGGAAATATAGTAAACGCGTCTATACTGAGAGAACAGATGGAAGACAGCGGTACTATATTTCAGACCACAAACGATACGGAAGTCCTTGTCAATCTCATAACCAAGCACAGCATAACCTCGGAAACCATTGAAGAGGCCGTTGAAAAAATGATGAGTGATGTAAAGGGTTCCTACGGCCTGATCCTGATGACAGGAAACAAGCTGCTGGGAATAAGGGATCCGTATGGAATAAGGCCCCTGTGCATCGGCAGGACCTCCTCGTCATATGTGATCGCCTCTGAATCCTGTGCCCTGGACGCGGTCAACGCGGAATTTATCAGGGATATTGAACCTGGTGAAATAGTTACCGTGGAAAATGATGAAATAAGATCCATCAGACCCTTCGGCAATGAAGATACAAAGCTTTGCATATTTGAATTCGTGTACTTCGCAAGACCGGACAGCGTAATAGACGGCGCCAGTGTCCAGCAGTCCAGGTATGAGGCCGGAAAGCGCCTTGCAATAGAACATCCCGTGGAGGCCGACGTGGTAATCGGCGTGCCTGACTCGGGAATTTCCGCCGCAATCGGATTTTCGGAACAGTCGGGAATCCCGTACGGAGAGGGTATCGTAAAAAACAGGTATGTGGGCAGAACCTTTATCCAGCCAAGCCAGGGTATGCGTGAAGTGGCTGTCAGGATAAAGCACAACGCCATCAAAAAATCCATTGAAGGCAAAAGAGTTGTTATAATTGACGATTCCATAGTGAGAGGCACCACTACAAGGAGAATAGTTCAGATACTCAAAAAGGCCGGCGCGAAAGAGGTCCATATGAGAGTGAGCTCTCCTCCTCTGAAATATCCATGTTATTTCGGAATTGATATATCTTCCCGAAAAGAACTGGTGGCAGACAAGCTCAGCGTCGATGAAATAAAGGATATGATCTGCTCCGACTCCCTGGGGTATCTCAGCCTGGAAGGCCTTTTGAAAACTCCTGTGGATTCGAGGCGAGGCTTTTGTGCGGCATGTCTCACAGGAAACTATCCTATTGAGGTCCCCGCCGAAGGGGATAAATTCAGCTGCGGCACATAGCGGTGCAAAGACCAATATATTTCAGCAATGTAAAATATATTGGTTTTTCAGTGCTCCAGGAAAGTTGGGATTGATAATAAGTTTTTCTGTCCCGGATGGGCTATAATTAGATATGTTTAAATTTATATATTTGGAGGGTATTATGACCACATATAAAGATGCGGGCGTTGATGTTGAAGCAGGGTACGAAGCGGTTAAGCTGATGAAGAATCACGTAAAACGCACCTTCAGGCCGGAAGTGCTGACAGAGCTGGGCGGCTTTGGAGGGCTTTTCAGTCTGGACAAATCAAAATACGAGCAGCCGGTGCTGGTTTCGGGAACAGACGGAGTGGGTACCAAGCTGAAAATAGCATTTATAATGAACAGGCATGACACCGTCGGAATAGACTGCGTGGCAATGTGCGTGAACGATATTGTGTGCAGCGGCGCAGAACCGCTGTTTTTCCTGGATTATGTGGCTGTTGGAAAGAACTATCCCGAAAAAGTCGCGGAGATTGTAAAGGGCGTGGCTGAAGGCTGCGTGCAGTCGGGCTGCTCCCTTATAGGAGGCGAAACTGCGGAAATGCCGGGATTTTATCCGGCAGACGAGTACGATCTGGCGGGGTTTGCCGTGGGCATAGTTGACAGGAACAAAATAATCGACGGGAAAAGTATCAAGGCCGGAGACAAGCTTATCGGGCTTCCTTCCTCGGGTATTCACAGCAACGGGTATTCACTGGTCAGAAAGCTTATAAATCCTACTGAAAAAAACAGGGACGAATATATACACAAGCTGGGCTGCACCCTCGGAGAAGAGCTCCTGAAGCCCACGAGGATTTATGTCAAAACGGTTCTGGCACTGATAGAAAAATATGAGATCAAAGGTATTTCACATATAACAGGAGGCGGCTTTATTGAGAACATTCCAAGAATGGTGCCGGAAGGCCTGGGGGTGAAGATAGAAAAAGGCTCCTGGCCGGTTCCGCCAATATTTGAAATGCTTAGAGACATGGGGAATATGAAAGACCGGGAAATATTCAACACCTTCAATATGGGCATTGGAATGGTCATGGCCGTGGACAGCGCAGCGGCTGAGAAAGTGGTCGCCTACCTGAAATCGGTGGGCGAGGCTGCTTACATTATCGGTTCAATAGCCGAAGGAGAAGCCGGAGTGGAAATCGTTTAGAAATTTATTGAAGCTGGAGATGAATATGTTAAGAATCGGCGTACTGGTGTCGGGAGGCGGTTCAAACCTTCAGGCCATAATAGACAAGCTTGAAAGCGGATATATAAAGGATGCGGCAATTGTGACGGTTGTTTCAAGCAAAGCGGATGCATATGCGCTGCAAAGGGCAAAAAATCATGACATCGAAGGGGTATGTATCAGCAGAAAATCTTTTCAGAGTATGGATGAGTATGACGAGGCTCTGATAAGGCATTTCAGGGAACAGAGCGTTGATCTGGTGGTTATGGCTGGCTTTCTGTCCATTCTGGGAGAGCGTTTTACCAGGTATTATACCGACAGGGTTATAAATATCCATCCGTCTTTGATCCCGGCGTTTTGCGGAAAAGGCTTTTACGGAATTATACCCCACAGGCATGTGATTGAAGCGGGAGTGAAGGTAACGGGCGCCACGGTGCACTTTGTCGAGCTGGAAGCAGACGCGGGCCCCATTATATTGCAGAAGGCCGTGAATGTGGAATACGACGATACGCCCGAAACTCTTCAGAAAAGGGTCATGGAACAGGCTGAATGGGAGCTGCTGCCGGAGGCCATAAAGCTGTATGCCGAGAACCGGCTTGTTATTGAGGGCAGGCGGGTACGGATAATTTAAGTTTCATAGTTCAGGTCGATTAATATTGAGTTGAACTTTATATATGTCCCATTGGCGTTGTTCAAACGCCGCGCGGAAGCGGAGATGTGTAGACGCGGCCTGTATGGGACGGAGCAGGATAAATTCCGGCTCAGGAGTTAAATAAATTTGAACGGAGGATTCAGATTCATGATTAAGCGTGCATTAATAAGCGTTTCAGACAAGACGGGCATTGTGGAATTTGCATCGGCTCTTGCCTCAAAGGGAATTGAGATTATTTCCACCGGAGGTACGGCAAAGACCCTGTCAAACGCGGGACTAAAGGTAATAAATATTTCCGATATAACAGGTTTCCCGGAATGCCTGGACGGAAGGGTGAAGACCCTGCATCCGAAGGTTCATGCTGGCCTTTTGGCCATCAGGAGCAACGAGGAGCATATGAGGCAGATAAAGGAGCTGGGAGTTGAAACCATCGATCTTGTGGTCATAAATCTGTATCCTTTTAAGCAGACGATTTTAAAGGGCAATGTGGAGCTTGAAGAGGCAATTGAAAATATAGATATCGGCGGGCCCACAATGCTGAGAGCCGCAGCTAAGAACTATCAGGATGTTGCGGTGGTAGTTGATCCAGCTGATTATGAAAAGGTGCTTTCCGAATTGAATACTGCCGGGGATGTGAGCGTAAAGACAAAATTCAGACTGGCTTACAAGGTTTTTGAACACACCAGCCATTATGACACTCTTATTGCCAAGTACCTGAGAGATACTCTCGGGGATATTGATTTCCCGGAAACTCTTTCACTTACCTTTGAAAAAGCGCAGGACATGCGCTACGGTGAAAACCCACATCAGAAGGCGGTGTTCTATAAAGAGGTGGGCGCGAACAGGGGAGTTCTGCCAAGTGCCGTTCAGCTTCACGGAAAAGAATTGTCCTACAACAATATAAATGACGCAAACGGCGCCATTGAGCTTGTAAAGGAATTTGACGAGCCGACGGTGGTCGCCGTAAAGCATACTAATCCATGCGGTGTGGGCAGTGCGGCAAATATTTACGAAGCCTATATGAGGGCTTACGAATCAGACCCTGTGTCCATTTTTGGGGGGATTATCGCAGCCAACAGGGAAATCGATGTAAAAACGGCGGAGGAAATCAATAAAATATTCGTTGAAATTGTTGTAGCTCCTTCTTTTTCAGAAGAAGCCCTTGCAATCCTCTCCCAGAAGAAAAACATCAGATTGCTGAAGCTGGAAGGCATAGAAGAAAAAATACCTGAAGATACTTTTGATATGAAAAAGGTGGCAGGAGGCCTGTTGGTTCAGAAGTACAACAGCCAGCTGTTCAATGAAGAAGACGTGAAATGTGTCACCAAAGTGGAACCCACCAAGGAGCAGATGGAAGACCTGATATTTGCAATGAAGGTTGTCAAGCACACAAAATCAAACGCTATTGCGCTGGCTAAAGGCAGGCAGACCATAGGCGTAGGCCCGGGACAGACGAACAGGATAGTGCCTACAAAGGTTGCCATAGAATACGCCGGAGACAGGGCAAAAGGCGCAGTAATGGCTTCGGATGCATATTTTCCCTTCGACGATTGTGTTGAGGCGGCCGCAGCTGCGGGAATCAAAGCTATTATACAGCCAGGCGGTTCCATAAATGACCAGAAATCCATTGATGCCTGCGATAAACACGGCATTGCCATGATAGTCACAGGTATGAGGCATTTCAAGCACTAATAGGCGAAGCGCGAAGAACCATTTTAGCACATTTAATGTGAGGTTCCGCACAACAAAAATCCGCAAGAGGGGTTTTAGCCGCTATTAGCCTATATACGTGGATATAACGGAGGTTTTCTATGAAAGTATTGGTAGTCGGAGGGGGAGGAAGGGAGCACGCAATTGTATGGAAGCTCTCGCAGAACCCGCAAATAACTGAATTGTACTGCGCACCGGGAAACGGCGGCATCTCAAAACTGGCAAAGTGTATTCCCTTAAAGGCGACAGATATAGATGGCATAGTTAATTTTGCCGAAGAAAGCGGAATTGATTTTGTCATGGTGGCGCCGGACGATCCGCTGGTAGCAGGAATGGTGGACGCTCTGGAGGCCGCGGGCATCAGGGCATTTGGCCCGGTGAAGGCGGCGGCTATTATAGAGGGCAGCAAATCCTTTTCAAAGGACCTGATGAAAAAATATAACATACCTACCGCCGGATATGCGGTATTTGACAACAGCCAGGAGGCCCTGGCATATCTGGACGGCTGCGGCGCCCCCATTGTAGTAAAGGCCGACGGGCTTGCGCTGGGCAAGGGGGTAATTATAGCCCAGACCATTGACCAGGCAAAAGACGCAGTCAGAGGCATCATGGACGACAGGCTTTTCGGAGAGTCCGGAAACAGGGTTGTAATAGAAGAGTTTATAGAAGGCCCGGAGGTTTCCATTCTGGCCTTTACAGACGGCAAAACCGTAGTACCCATGGTGTCCTCACAGGACCACAAGCGCGTATTCGATCACGATCAGGGGCCGAATACGGGAGGGATGGGAACATTTTCCCCCAGCCCGCTCTATGACAAAAAGCTGGCCGACCGCTGCATGAAGGAAGTATTCATCCCCACCATTGAAGCCATGAATAAAGAAGGCCGCAAGTTTAAGGGAATCCTGTACTTCGGCCTCATGCTCACAAAGGACGGGCCCAAAGTTATTGAGTACAACGCCCGCTTCGGCGATCCGGAAGCCCAGGTGGTGCTGCCAAGATTAAAGACGGATTTACTGGATATATTCAATGCGATAATTGATGAAAGGCTTGCCGACATTGATATTGAGTGGAATGAAAATGCCGCAGTGTGTGTGATCGCAGCTTCTGGAGGTTATCCCGGGAAATATGCCACGGGGATTGAAATAAGCGGGATCGGAGAGGCGGAATCCGGCGGGAATATCATATTCCATGCGGGAACTGTTTATAAGGAAGGAAAATTCTTTACGGCGGGGGGCCGAGTATTGGGCGTCACCGCAGTTGAGGGAACCATGGAAAGGGCCATAAACAAGGCCTATGCCGGAATAGAAAAAATAAATTTTGAAGGCATGCATTACAGAAAAGATATAGGCAGAAAATAGATAGTTTCCAAAAGGGCCGCAGAGAAATAAACCTGCCGCCCTTTTTTTGAATTCAGGACAAAGATTATGAATTAAATATTTCATTTATTTTACATTGACGTTTTTACATTTTTTAATAGATAGTTAATATTTTTATGCTATAATAAAGTGAAATCACACGTAGTGTGATTTCACTTTATTATTTATTTACGGGAATTGAGGAATTTCTTGATGGAAAACGAAGGCTTGAGGATAGGTATTTGCGGAGGAACCTTCGATCCCATTCATCTGGGACATCTGGCTGTAGCAGAATTTATCAGGAATGAATATGGGCTGGACAAGGTTTTGTTTATGCCGTCCGGTATGCCGCCGCACAAGAATTTGACAAATGTAGCCGATTCTGTGCACAGGTTGAATATGGTTAAATGCGCCGTCAGTACAAACCGGTATTTTGAGGCCATTCCCATAGAGGTGGAAAGAGAAGGCTACACATACACTGTGGATACCCTCAGAGAACTGAGGGAGATGTACCCTGACAAAACGGAGTTTTATTATATAATAGGGGCCGACGTTGTAATGGATCTGTTGGTCTGGAGAAATGTCCGGGAGGTTTTTAAGCTGACAAGGTTTATAGCCGTAATGCGGCCCGGATTTGCAAAAGAAAAATTTTCAGAACGTCTGGAATCGTTAAAAAGCAAATATGATATTGATATAAGCAGTTTGGAAATACCCTTGCTTGAAATATCCTCGACCCTCATACGGGACAGGGTAAAGGCGGGAAAATCAATAAAATACCTTGTTACGGAAAGTGTTGAAGAATATATTAAAAAAAATGACTTATATCTGTAACATATTTGTGTTGGCGTTTACGGCGTAAATAGGGGGTTTTATGAAATTATCCCAGATGGATGCAGTATTAAGGCAGTCCCTGAAGCCTGAAAGATATGCCCATTCGGTTAATACCATGAAGGAAGCGGCCGCCCTGGCCGAAAGATATGGGGAAAACAGGGACCTGGCGGCGGTAGCCGGTTTGCTGCACGATTGTGCAAAGGATATGGAGGATGCCGAGACTTTGAGATATTGCCATGCCAACGGTATTGTTCTCAACGAGGTTGAAAAAAAACAGGTTTTTTTAATGCACGGGGCTGTAGGAGCAATTGTTGCCCGTGAGAAATACGGCGTTTCAGATGAGCTTGTCTTAAATGCCATAAAGTATCATACCACAGGGTTTTCGACTATGAGCCTGATGGATAAAATTATTTTTCTTGCAGATTACATAGAGCCGGGAAGAACGCACAGTGAGGTTGATAACGCGAGGAAACTGGCCTATGAAGATATAGACAGAGCTTTGATATGCTCTTTTGATAATACAATAAAATATGTTATCAAACAGAAGGGATTGATACATCCCAATACTATTGAAGCGAGGAATAATATTCTGATATTGCTGTCGCAAAGAGACACATGATTAGGGGACGATAAGAAAAATGGGTAAATTTATAAGAATTGCATTTTATACCGTAGGAACATTTTTGCTGCTGTTTTCATCAATTATAGTAGGAGCTAATTTTGTGCGGGACTCAGGAGTGTTTGACAAAGAGGTTGTAGCGGTTAAAAAGCAGCCTGAAAAGGTACAGGCTGCGGCAAGCACGACTCCGCAAAAAATAATTGTGGAAAGCGAGCCGGTGGAAAAAGAACCTGTAAAGCAATCCGATACTTCAACTACGGCAGCGAGAAGCGAAAAGCTGGCGGTGGAGGTCATTAACTGTACCGACAACGGCAATCTGGCCGAGGACACCAGAGGAATGCTTGAGGCCAGAGGTTTTTCTGTCAGCATAGCGGACGATCCGGATAAATCCCAGGGAACTTCCCGGATAATTATAAGGAAAAAGGGGGTATCGGCCAGTGTAATTAAGAATGTGCTGAAAATACAGGTGGTAAAGGAAGAGCTTCAGCCGGATTCCAGGTTTGACGTTACCGTGGTGATCGGAAGCGATTTCAATCCGTAAAAGGTTTCTGTCTGGAAAAAAGTTAATAAAAATTGTTTTACAATTATAAATATAAATTATAGCTTAAGATGAGGTGCAAACATTTGGATTCAAAAAAAATGGTGGAAAAGATTGTTTCAGTGATGGAAGAAAAGAAAGCAAAGGATATCAGCATAATCGATATTCAGAGTATTACGGAAATCGCAGACTATTTCGTAATATGCAGCGGAACTTCAACGACACATATCAAAACCATAGCCGACGAGCTGGATTTCAAACTGGCTGAAGTAGGCATGGAAGCTCATCACAAAGAGGGCTATGACAGCGCCAGATGGATTTTGCTTGATTATGGAGATGTTGTGATACATGTTTTCCATCAGGAGGACAGGGGGTTCTATAACCTGGAAAGACTGTGGTCCGACGGAGAATTGATCAATATAAGATAAAAATAGCAGTACAAAAAACTAAATTTGGCCCCAACAGCGCCAAGGTGCTTGCAGAGCGCTGCCTGCAGCCTTAAGAGGGCTTTGGGATGATTCACTTGGCAGATTGGGCACATGGAGGGTAATAGAGGATAAATGATTAGTGCAAACGGTGTTTCCCTGAGATACGGGGGACGGTCTTTATTTGAAAATGTAAATATCAAATTCACAAAAGGTAACTGCTACGGCCTGATTGGAGCCAACGGCGCCGGCAAGTCCACCTTTTTAAAAATTCTTTCGGGCGAGATAGAGCCCAGCAAGGGAGATGTGTCGGTGACTCCCGGCGAAAGAGTTGCCGTACTGAAGCAGGACCATTATGAATACGACGAATACGAGGTGCTTAAAACTGTAATCATGGGCCATAAAAGGCTTGTTGAGATTATGGAGGAAAAGGAAGCTCTGTATGCAAAATCTGAATTTACGGAAGAAGAAGGTATAAAGCTTTCCGAGCTGGAAGGCGAATTTGCGGAGTTAAACGGCTGGGAAGCGGAATCCGACGCATCCATACTGCTGAACGGTTTGAATATAGGCGAGGAGTATCACTACAGGCTTATGAAGGATCTGGACGGCAATGAGAAGATAAGGGTGCTGCTGGCCCAGGCTCTGTTTGGAAATCCTGATATCCTGCTGATGGACGAGCCTACAAACCATCTTGACGTGGCGTCCATAACCTGGCTGGAAAACTTTCTGGCCAACTTTGAAAATACCGTCATAGTGGTTTCCCATGACAGGCACTTTTTAAACCAGGTATGCACCCAGATCGCGGATATAGATTTCGGGAAGATACAATTGTATGTGGGCAACTATGATTTCTGGTACCAGTCAAGCCAACTGGCGCTGCAGCAGGCAAAGGACGCAAATAAGAAGACCGAAGCCAGGATAAAGGAATTGCAGGAGTTCATACAGCGGTTCAGCGCCAATGCTTCCAAATCAAAGCAGGCCACTTCGCGTAAAAAGCTTCTTGACAAGCTGACACTGGAGGATATAAGACCGTCTTCCAGAAAGTATCCTTTTGTGGATTTCAAACCGGAAAGGGAAGCCGGAAACGACCTGCTCATGGTCAACGGAATATCCAAGGAGGCAGAAGGGGAAAAGCTGCTCAGCGATTTTAACCTTATAGTCAACAAAGGGGATAAAATAGCCTTTATAGGAACATACGGAAATGCCAAAACGGCATTGTTCAAAATACTTATGGGAGAAATGGAGCCGGACGGCGGGGATTTCAAATGGGGAATCACCACCACCCAATCCTATTTCCCCAGTGACAACTCCGAGTACTTTGAAGGCATTGATCTGAGCCTGGTGGATTGGCTCAGGCAGTTCTCAAAGGACCAGACCGAAACCTTCCTGAGAGGGTGGCTGGGAAGGATGCTGTTCTCGGGGGAAGAAGCCTTGAAAAAGGCCTCTGTGCTGTCCGGAGGGGAGAAGGTACGCTGTATGCTTGCCAAAATGATGCTTTCGGGCGCAAACGTGCTGGTGCTTGACGAGCCTACAAACCATCTGGACCTTGAATCCATCACCGCTCTGAACAACGGTCTGATAAACTACAAGGGCACTATCCTGTTTTCATCCCATGACCATGAGTTTGTGCAGACAATAGCCAACAGGATAGTCGAATTAACTCCCAAAGGAGTTATAGACAGGCAGATGACATATGACGAATATCTGGAAAATGAGGACATACAGGCGCTCAGAAAGGAAATGTGGTCAGTGTAAGGCGCCATTTAGTGCGTTCACGTTTGAGCTTTGCATGTTCAGTGCTTATTTGAAAACCAGATAAAACAGGGGGACTGCTCAAAAAATCCGGCAATTTGCTGAATTCCTGAACAGTCCCCCGTTATAGTTTCAAACTTAACTTTTATTTTACCCTATATTTTCAACATATCTTTTGATTTTCTTGGTAGTGGTCTTTGCAAACTCCTCCTCGCGGATGGTGAAGTTCTTGATTCTCTTGTACAGCGGCATGAGCTTGTTAATCTCTTTAACTTCCGAGTGTATGAGCTTGTATACCTCTTCGGCTGAAATTATGCTCAAATTCAATTTTTCCTTGATCTCGTCAATATCCGGAACGATCTGGGCATTGACATCAGTCTCGCCGGATTCCTCGTCAAACCGTCCCCACACAAGGCTTTCCTTGACATATGGACTTTTTGCCAGGTAGGCTTCGACTTCCTCGGGGAATATATTTTTGCCGTTCTTGGTCACAATTACATTTTTCTTTCTTCCCGTTATAAAAATATAACCTTCTTCATCGATATATCCAAGGTCTCCGGTATACAGCTTCCCGTTTTTCAATACCTTGCCGGTAGCCACGGGATTTTCGTAATAGCCGAGCATAACGATGTCCCCGTTTACCACAAACTCTCCTATGCCGTCTTCACCTATGTTTTCAACCTGTATATCAATTCCGGCAAGGGCTTTGCCCGCAGAGTCATGGCGGAAGCCGCGGTCGTTGTTAACGGCTACGATGGGGGCGCATTCGGTCAGTCCGTAACCCTGTACGATCCTGATCCCCATTGCGCACAAATCATTTGACACGTCGGGATTGATGGCGGCGGCCCCTGATATTACCAGCCGGACCTTTCCGCCGAATACGATGTGGACCTGCTTAAAAAGCTTTCTGCGCACATCGATCTTTAAGAAGTAATACAGAAAATTGCTTATTTCTATGGCAATATTCAGCTTCCATTTACTTAAATGGGTTTTTGAAGCCTGCTTTATTATTTTCTTATGCATGTTTTCCAGAATAAGAGGAACCAGCATAAGAATGGTGGGCCTGGTTTCTTTCAGGTTGTCCAGAATATGCTTCAGCCCTTCGCAAAAAGAAAGACAGCAGCCGTTAAACATCATGACCAGAAAGCCTGCGGTACACTCATAGGTGTGATGCAGGGGCAGGATTGACAATGCGCTGTCGGTTTCGTCGAGATACAGCATTGAACAGACGGATCTTACGTCCGAAACAATGTTTTTGCTGGAGAGCATTACGCCTTTTGCCAGATCCGTGGTGCCCGAGGTGAAAATCAGTGCACACATTTTGTCTTCATCTATTTCAGCGTCCAGGTAACGCCTGTCGCCGTTTAATATCAAAGTTTTCCCGTTTTCAATGAGCTTTGTCAGGGAAAGGAATTTATCACTTTCATCGGACTCCAGGTCCATATCGATAAAATACTCGATGCCGGAAGACTCCGAAAGCTTTTTCATATCATTCCTGTGCTTGGAGGAATAAACTATTGCGCTGACCCCGGCTCTTAAAATCAGATTTTCTATTTCATTGAAGGGGAGTTCCCTGTCGAGAGGAACTATTATCCCAACGCCTCCGGTGACGGTCAGATAAGTCGTGCACCATTCGGCGCGGTTCTGAGATAATATGGCTATCTTTTTATCCTTGAGCCCCAAATCGATAAAAGCCGTTCCCAAAGAATCTATTTCATTTTTCAGTTCCGTATATGTTTTCCCGTAATATTGGCCGTCTTTACCTTTGATTAAAAATGCGTTCCTTGCTCCAAATAATTTCTCGCTTTGAAACATCATATCTTTGAGATCATTGATTTTCCGGGTCTGGTAAATCGCTTCGGCTCTCATTGATTACACCCCTTTATCAAGCAATAAATGTTATTTTTAGACCTTTATATATTTTTTCTTTTCAGCAGAGTAATGACCAGGTCATTACTCACTTTGCATATATATAATATAAGTATATTGAAATTAAATCAATATATGAAGCAAATAAAATTCTAAATATTTACCATTTATGCCTGGCTTTTATGCGGTAATTCCTTCTTCTGGATATCTTCCGGAGTATCCTTCTCATGATCAGAAAACATATTACAATAACTATTGCTATGGAAGCATACCTGAAGATCGGACTGCCCACCGCTTCGTTGACATAATCTCTCGATTTTGCCTTGATGCTCTGGTCTATTGTTCTGGAAGATACTATATCAACAGTTCCCACGGTTACGCCGTTATTTTTGTAAACTATATTTCCTAAAACAGTGCCCTTTGTAATGGGAGCTTTTAAATCCTGCTTTATGTTTACTTTTTCTTCAATGTTCCGGTTGGCCTTGTCGTTATTGAGCAGAGCCTCGACCTTGCCGCTGGTGACCAGGTCCAGCATTCCGTCATCCGAGGCGTCCGCCACGTGGACTTTCTTTATTATAGTATTCCGGTCAATTATCATCTGGTTTGAAAAATTCTCATAACCTGCGCGGAATAGGGTTTCCGTAAAGTCAAATACAGTTCTGCCGGGCTGGTTGTTTACTCCAAGTATGACCGAAATCAGCTCCAGCCCGTCTTTATTAACAGCTGAGGCGACAAAATTTGCTCCGGCCCGCATCGTAGACCCTGTTTTTAATCCTGTTATGGTAAACTGATTTCTGTTGTCACCGGTGTCGGGGCCGTAGCTGAAAGATTCACCCAGGAGCTTGTTGGTTGTATTTAATACGTTCCAACTGTTGTGCTTATTGGTGGGAGGCAGCATGTTCAACTGCTTCTGGCTTATGATATCCCTGAAAACCGGAAATTCCATATCTGCTTTTGCAATTAACGCCAGATCTCTGGCTGTAGTAAAATGATTTGCATCCTTTTCATCTTCATCAATGCCGCAGGGATTGGTAAAGGTTGAATTTTTTGCTCCAACCTCCTTGGCGGTTTCATTCATTTCATTAATAAATTTCTCTCTGGAGGAAAAAAGGTTTTCCGCTATAATATTGGCCGTTTCATTGGCGGAAACTATCAGCATGGCATGGAGGAGATCGTCAAGGGTCATTTGTTCACCGGGCATTATGCCGATGTTCATTCCTCCCACGCCTATATCGGAAACGGCTTCTTTGCTTGCGGTCATGACCTGGCTCAGCTCTCCTTTTTTCAATGCAACCAGTGCAGTAGCTATTTTAGTAGTACTTGCAGGACGGAGCCTTAAATCAGGATTTTGTTCATATAAGACACTTCCCGTTTTTGCATCCATCAGTATGTAGGCGGCTGAATCTATATCAGGCTCGGCAGCGCAAAAAGCAGGGGTAATTTGAAATGCAAAAATTATTGCAAAGATTAAAGTAGCTAGTGCTTTCTTCATAATTCCTCCTTAGTAAGTATATCTCCTAATAGTATAAGGCAAAAATTAAAATTTTGAAACTTTTTTGATAATATTTGTTTATAATATGGCAATTTACCAAATTTTGTATTATAATAAATTTGTAAGTTACTTTTCTATATCCGTTTGTTTTCCGGCGGATAAAACCCCTCACCGGTTTAATTTTAAATCTGGCATATGCATATTCATAAACCGTATAATTCATAAAGTCATTTATGCTTGAACCCTCTGCCATCTGCTTTCAGCCGGCAGTAATTGTATTTCAACCGATCAGGACAAAAAATCATGTATTACTAATTAAATATGCAGATTTGTTTTGTTTTGTGATATCTATAATTTTATTTCATCAGGAGGATATATGGAAATAACAATATTTGGAAGGCAGTACTTTATAAATAAACTTGCGCTGGGCGGAATGATTTTCGTTCTCGTCATTGGTGCCGGCCTGCTGGTATATTTTTTAAAGCAGGTTTATCAGCCTTTAAGCGGGCCTGTGGTAGAAAAAAACGCAGCTCCGTCCATTGAACTCAAAGCGAAGGATACCCGGGACGGGACGCCGGTTCAGGAAGAAGCAGAAGAAGTACCCAAGATAAAGGTCTATGTGGTGGGCTGCGTAAACAAGCCCGGAGTGGTCACCCTTGAAAAGGGGCAGGTCATTGACGATGCCATAAAAGCCGCGGGCGGTGCCACAGGGGAGGCCGATCTGGAGAACATAAACCTTGCCTATGAGCTTAAGGACAACACCATGCTGAGAATAAAATCAAAATCCGAGGCACAGGGCGATCCGGCTTCTCAAAGCCCTGCGTCATCCGCCTCAAATGCTTCAAAAAGCCAGGCACCAGCAAAGCCCGCACAGCAAAAGGCTGAGGCGGCGCAAAGCGGCAGGGCTAACAGCGGCGCAGATATAATAAATGACAGTCTGGGCGCAGTAGTGGCCGATGAAAAGGAAAAGTCCGGAGAAGGTAAGGAAAACAGCCTGGTAAATATAAATACAGCCACCCAGGCAGAACTGGAAGGTCTGCCCAATGTGGGGCCGGCCACGGCCAAAGCCATTATGGAGTACAGGGAGAAAAACGGAGGCTTCAAAGTGCTTACCGATCTGATGAAAATAACGGGTATAAAACAAAAAACCTATGATAAAATAAAGGATTTTATATGTGTCGACTGAATATATTATCCGAAATTAAAAATGAAAACAGAAAACCGGCCTTGCCAGCCGGTTTAAAAAATAATTTAAAGGAGGAAAATATAATTTAATTTTCATAATTATTATATTATTTTAGCGGCTTAATTCAAATGGCATTAATACACGATTTTTTTAGTCGGATAAAGTAAAATAATATGCAATATTAACAATCGCCACGTCAAATTCGGCTGAAATCCCTGATTTTCTCAAAAACGCCCCAAAAAGGATGCTGATATAAGTTTTATTTAAAGTATACCGGAAGGATAAAAATCAATACCAGGATGTAAACGAGCAAAAGTGAAAATGAAGGTATTACAAATCCAAAAAATATCAGTTTCAAAGTTTTTTTTTGTCTGGACTTCTTATGCCTTTTAAATCTCGTATTTCTCACTGATTACCTCCCGGCGGGTGCGGATTTTATAGTATCAGGCTATATTATTGCCAAAAATATGGGATAGTAGTACTGAAATTTAGCAGTGTGCAAAGAAATCGGACGCCGGTTGCGGCCGGTTGCCCGCTGTGCTATAATTCTCCATATATCAAGCATATTATGAGCGGGAGGATACGGGCTATGAAATATATTAGATTTCTATATAACGGAGCGGAAAAGGCAGGAATACTGGACGGAAATGTGATTACAGAGCTGCAGGGGAACATTTTTGAAAATCCGGTTACATTAAATAGTAAGTACCCACTGGAGGACGTAAAGCTGCTGCCTCCCTGCAAGCCCAGCAAGGTAGTTGCTGTGGGACTGAACTACGTGGACCATGTAAAGGAGTTTTCAGGGAGGGATATCCCCAAAAATCCTGTGATTTTTATAAAGCTGCCCCATACAATTATAGGACCGGGAGACAGCATCAAACTTCCGGCCATATCCCAGAGAGTGGATTATGAAGCGGAGTTTGCGGTTGTAATAGGCAAATACTGCAAAAATATAGAGCCTGAGCAGGCTCCGGAGTATATCTTCGGCGCTACCTGCCTGAATGACGTGACCGCAAGGGACATCCAGCATTCCGACGGACAGTGGACCAGAGGAAAAAACTATGAAACCTTTTGTCCCATAGGGCCGTATATTGTAACAGGACTGGATTACTCAAAGCTGGATGTAAAGCTCATACTGAACGGTGAGGTCAAACAGCACGGCGATACTTCAATGCACATTTTCAAGACTTATGACCTCATAAGCTTTATTTCGAAGGTCATACCCCTTGAGCCGGGAGACATTGTCACCACGGGAACACCCGAGGGTGTGGGCCCAATGAAGGACGGGGATGTGGTGGAAGTGGAGATAGAGGGAATCGGCAGACTGGTTAATTTTGTAAAAGAGTAGGCCGAGTATTGACACATAAAATCAGTAAGAATATAATGAAGTGAAGATAATATTGTAAGTCAAAGCTATCAGATATAGCTTTGATATCGAAGATGTCTTTGATATCTTTTGATATTGACAATGGCGTTGATGAGAAGAGTAAGTAAAAGCCGGGGTTACAAGAGATCGGATATTACCAGCTGAAAGTATCCGGACCTGCGTTTTACCGAAGACCACCTCTGAGCTAAACCGGTGATTACGTTATAATCTGCGTGCCGCTTTTGGCACCGTGAGAAGCAAGTAGGGTGGAACCGCGAGATAACTCTCGTCCTTATAAGTCGATTTTGATTGACTTATAAGGACGAGTTTTTTGTTTTAAGGAGACGGTGAATTTTTGAATATGTGGATTCCTTTTACCCGGGGGAATGTCCGCTGAACTAAACTGACGGAGGTAAATCGGATGATCAAGGTTACACTAAAAGACGGAAGCGTGAAGGAATACCGGGAGGGTATTACCGTTTTGCAGGCGGCGGAGAGCATAAGCGCCGGATTGGCCAGAGCTGCCCTTGCGGGGGAGGTTAACGGAAAGGTCAGGGATCTTAATTTCAAATTGGAAGAGGACTGCTCGCTGAGCCTTTTAACCTTTGAAGACGAGGGCGGACGGTTTGCATACAGGCACACGGCTTCCCACGTGCTGGCACAGGCTGTGAAAAGGCTTTATCCGGGCATAAAGCTGGCCATAGGACCGGCCATAGACACCGGCTTCTATTATGATTTCGACAAGGAAAAGCCTTTTACGCCGGAGGAGCTTGAGTCCATCGAAAAGGAAATGGAGAAGATAATCAAGGAGGAGCTCCCGCTGGAAAGATTTACGCTTTCCAGGAAGGAAGCCCTGGAATTGATGGAGCAGAAGGGCGAGCCATATAAAGTGGAGCTTATACAGGATCTTCCGGAAGGAGAGACGTTGTCTTTTTACAAACAGGGGGATTTCGTGGATCTTTGCGCAGGGCCTCACCTGACAGGCACGGGGAAACTGAAAGTTGTCAAGCTGCTGTCTGTGGCGGGAGCTTACTGGAGGGGAAATGAAAAAAATAAAATGCTCCAGAGGATATACGGAACGGCTTTTCCCAAAAAGAGCCAGCTGGACGAATACCTGTTCAGGCTTGAGGAAGCAAAGAAGCGCGATCACAGAAAGCTGGGAAGAGAGCTGGAGCTGTTTGACATACTGGACGAGGGGCCGGGCTTCCCGTTCTTTATGCCAAAGGGTATGGTGCTGAGAAATGTGCTGGAGGATTACTGGCGTTCGGAGCATAAAAAAGCCGGATACCAGGAAATCAAGACGCCTATCATCCTGA
>JAEWSZ010000166.1 GCA_023397905.1 Bacillota bacterium
GAGCCATACCACAGCATGATCTGAGGGAGAAAATAGGTTATGTGCCCCAGAAGGGCATCCTTTTCTCAGGAACTATAGAGAGCAATCTCAAATACGGAAAGGAATCCGCCACTGAAGAGGAACTGGCCATTGCCGCCGATATTGCCCAGGCGACGGAGTTTATCAGTGAAAAGGAAGACGGCTTTAAAACTGAAATAGCCCAGGGCGGTACAAATGTGTCGGGCGGTCAGAAGCAGAGACTGTCCATTGCCAGGGCACTTGTTAAAAAGCCGGAAATATTTATATTTGACGACAGCTTCTCAGCGCTGGATTACAAAACGGATGCCGCCCTCAGAAAAGCGTTGAAGACCAGGGCGGAAGGGGCGACCGTATTAATAGTGGCCCAGAGAATAAGTACTGTTATGAACGCGGACCAGATTCTGGTACTGGATGAAGGCAAGGTTGTCGGTATGGGCACGCACAGGGAATTGCTTGAAAACTGTGAGGTATACCAGCAAATAGCTCTGTCCCAGCTGTCAAAGGAGGAATTGGCATGAGTGAAAATAATCAAAAAGCGAAATCACATGGTTCCAGAAAAAACCGCGGACCTATGGGCGGCGGAGGCCCAATGGGGATGAAAGCCGAAAAGGCCAAGGACTTCAAGGGCACCATGAAAAAATTGATGGCTTATATGAAGCCCTTCAGGACACAGATAATTATTGTTTTTATATTTGCAATAGGAAGCGCGGCTTTTTCAATAGTTGGGCCGAAGATCCTGGCCAAGGCCACCACAAAACTGTTTGAAGGCCTGGTAGGTAAAGTGTCCGGAGGCGGTATCGATTTCGGATATATAGGAAATATCTTAATAATACTGATAGCTTTATATTTTGTAAGCGCTGTGTTTTCATTTGTGCAAAACTTTATTATGTCCAGCATTGCGCAGAAGGTGTCCTACAGTCTCAGAAAAGAGATTGCTGAGAAAATAAACCGCATGCCTCTGAAATTTTTTGACAAGATGACTCACGGCGAGGTGCTGTCCAGGGTTACAAACGACGTGGATACTGTCAGTCAGACCCTCAATCAGAGCCTGTCGCAGATGATATCGTCATTTACCACACTGATCGGAGTATTGATCATGATGCTGACCATCAGCTGGCTGATGACTGTTGCTTCGGTGCTGATCATACCGCTGTCCATAGTGTTTATTTCATTGATAGTGGGAAGATCCCAGAAGTATTTTAAATCCCAGCAGGAATACCTGGGCCATGTCAACGGCCATGTGGAAGAAATATTCAGCGGGCACAATATTATGAAGGCTTTCAACGGAGAGAAAAAAGCCATAGACGAATTTGACAGGCTTAACAACACCCTGTTCAAATCCGCATGGAAATCCCAGTTCCTGTCGGGAATGATGTTTCCTATCATGGGCTTCATAGGCAATATAGGATATGTACTGGTATCCATACTTGGAGGTTGGCTGGCCATAAAGAAAACTATTGAGGTGGGAGACATCCTGGCATTCGTCCAATATGTGCGTACCTTCCAGCAGCCCATAGGCCAGGCGGCCCAGGTGGCAAATGTGCTTCAGTCCACGGCTGCTGCTGCCGAAAGAGTTTTTGCCTTCCTTGAGGAAGAAGAGGAAGCAAAGGATGTTGAAAATCCGGCCGGCACGGAGTCTATAAAGGGCGGAGTCGAATTTAAGGACGTTCACTTTGGGTATAATCCTGAAAATATAGTTATAAATGATTTCTCGGCGAGCATAAAACCGGGTCAGAGAGTTGCAATTGTAGGGCCTACCGGCGCCGGAAAGACCACAATGGTAAAACTGCTGATGCGCTTCTATGACATAAACAGCGGAGCCATATTCATAGACGGAACCAATATAATGGACTTCAGACGCAACGATCTGAGGGATATGTTCGGCATGGTGCTGCAGGACACATGGCTCTTTAACGGGACCATTATGGAGAACATCCGCTACGGAAGACTTGACGCCACCGACGAAGAGGTGATCAATGCAGCTAAAGCCGCGCATGCCCACCACTTCATAAAGACGCTTCCCGACGGTTACAACATGGTGCTCAATGAAGAGGCCAGCAATGTATCGCAGGGGCAGAAACAGCTTCTGACCATAGCCAGAGCCATTCTGGCGGATCCCAAGATACTGATACTGGACGAGGCCACCAGCTCCGTAGATACGCGTACAGAGGTGCTCATACAGAAGGCAATGGAGAATCTCATGCAGGACAGGACCAGCTTTATCATAGCGCACAGGCTTTCCACCATCAGAGATGCGGATCTCATTCTGGTTATGAAAAACGGTGATATCGTAGAGCAGGGTTCACATGAGGAACTGCTGGCAGCCGACGGTTTCTATGCCTCACTGTACAACAGCCAGTTTGAAGAAGCTTCGTAAGCGCACAATGTGAGAAGTCTCACATGCGGGAGCAGTCCCGGTCTGGAGAACAAATGGGAAGCATTTGTTCTCCAGCACAATAATTATTAAGTTTTTTAAAAAACTTTGCGTTTTCAGCTTTTTAGGACTACAATAAATATGAAAAAAGAAGAAAACGGGCATAGGCGCCAAATCATATGATTATGTGATTTGTGCGCCTTTTTTATTGTCTGGGAAAGTATAAAATTTTTTTTGATAAAATCAGATAAAGTGGCTTTGCCATCTTTGTTTTGTCTGGATTGTTTAGTTTTTAACAAGATTTTAGTGGGTATAAGATGCAGACCCATAACTG
>JAEWSZ010000131.1 GCA_023397905.1 Bacillota bacterium
TAATATTCAAAGGGCGGAGAAAAACGGCACTGGACCTTTGCCGACAAGCAATACGGTCCGGAATTCGGGCATCTGGCGCCCATACTTGTCAAAAGGAAGATGGAGCCTGTAATTATCTGCGAGTCCAGGGGCATGATGGCCGAGGATGCGGTGGAATTAAAAAAGATTTATCTTGAAGCCAAAGAGAGATACGGATGAAGCAGCCGGAATTCAGGATTCAGAAATCAGAGCCTGCAATAAGAATCCGCAATAAGAATCAGGCTATCCCAGGCTCCAAGTAAAAGTTCCATATGTCATGGGGCAATTATGGTTGATAGAAATAGCACATATAAACAATTTTTTAGGAAGGAGCGTATGGTTTGGTCACTGACTATGCCATACAAGGTCAAAGATGAAAAAGGTTTTGGTTATAAACGGTCCCAACCTGAATCTGCTGGGTGTCCGGGAGAAAGGTGTATATGGAAGCGAAACGCTTCTGGATATTGCAAAGGCTGTTAATTCCGTTTCGGAGGAGCTGGGTCTGGCGAGTGATTTCGTACAGTCCAATCACGAAGGGGAAATCATCGACAAGCTGCACGCGGCGAGAGGCGTTTATGATGTGGTCATAATAAATGCCGGAGCCTACACCCACTACAGCATAGCCATCCGGGACGCCATAAAGGCTATTGAAATACCGACAATAGAAATACACTTGTCAAATATACATAGCAGAGAGGAATTCAGACATACCTCGGTTATTGCGCCGGTATGCGCGGGACAGATCTGCGGGTTCGGAAAAACGAGCTATATTCTGGCTCTGCATGCGGCGGCGGGTATTCAGGGCGGCGGGAGGTAAATCGTCCTGAATGCCGTAGGACTAAAAGGAATAAACTATAAAGGCAATATTAAGCATATTTTATATTAATGGGGATTTCAGGAGGTAAACAAAATGGTGGATAAACAAATTCTTTCCAACCGCTTAAACAATTTCAGAAATAAATTAAATGAATTGGGTGTTGAAGGCGCTCTGATTACAAAACGGGAAAATTACATGTACCTGTCGGGCTTTACCGGCACATCCGCAAATCTGATTATCACGGCTGACAAGGCTTATCTGCTCACGGATTTCAGGTATATGGAACAATCTGCAAGACAGGCGCCCTTGTTTGAAATAGTACAGCATAAGCCAGATATAAACGACACGGTCAGTGAGATACTGTCTTCGGAAGCATTGAGGGCCTTTGGCTTTGAAGACCAGGCAGTAAGCTATGCTTCTTATGCCGTATACGGCAAAAAGTTTAAAAATACCGAACTGAAAGGCATCGGAGCCATAGTCGACGAATTGAGAAGCATAAAGGACGAGCAGGAAATAGAGATAATAAACAGGGCTGTGATTGCTGCCGATGAGGCGTTTAAGCATGTACTGCCCTTGATAAGGCCGGGAATCACCGAGCTGGATGTGGCGGCCGAACTGGAATATAAGATGAAAAAATCCGGAGCTTCGGGGCCTTCCTTTGAAACTATTGTGGCCTCGGGCCTGAGATCTTCCATGCCCCACGGAGTGGCTTCGGAAAAGAGGCTGGAGCTGGGAGATACCATAACCATGGATTTTGGAGCGTTATATGACCATTATTGCTCGGATATAACCAGAACTGTATTTCTGGGGCAGCCACGCAAGGAAATGGTGGACATATACAATATCGTACTGGAGGCTCAGCTAACCGCTGAAAAAGGCGCTGTCAGAGGCAGGACAGGAAAAGAAGTGGATAAGATAGCCAGGGACATCATCTATGGAAAGGGCTTTGAAGGAAAATTCGGACATGGCCTGGGACATGGAGTAGGGCTGGAAATCCATGAAAGCCCAAGACTGTCCATGGGCGGGGATAAGGTGCTTGAAAACCGCATGGCTGTCACCGTTGAGCCTGGAATCTATGTTGAAGGGCTTGGCGGTGTCAGAATCGAGGACACGATCATTATAAGGGACAATAATCCTCAGGTGCTGACCCAGTCCTCAAAAGAATTGATAATTCTTTAAAAATGACTCAAATTGATGAATTTGGCCAACATAAAAGAATCTCATTCTTTGAAAATTTTTCTTGCCTAAACTGAAAAATTAATTTAATATAGACTAGGAAACATTTAAAATAAAATTCATCAAATGTTTATTTAATTATATTACGGAGGTAAGATATGATAGTAGCTGGTGATTTTAGAAACGGCGTAACCTTTGAGTTGGACAATAATATTTTTCAGGTGGTGGAGTTCCAGCACGTAAAACCCGGTAAGGGAGCTGCCTTTGTCAGAACTAAATTGAAAAATATAGTGACCGGCGCAACAGTTGAAAGAACCTTTAATCCCACCGACAAGATGCCAAAGGCGCACATTGAAAGAAAGGATATGCAGTACCTTTACAATGACGGTGATTTATATTATTTTATGGACGTTGAAAGCTTTGAACAGCTCCCGATAAATAAGTCTGCCATAGGAAATTCACTTGATCTTGTCAAGGAAAACGAGGTAGTCAGGATCCTTTCACATAAAGGAAACGTATTCGGCATTGAACCGCCGACCTTTGTTGAGCTTGAAGTTACCCAGACTGATCCGGGCTTTAAAGGCGATACTGCCACCGGCGCTACAAAACCTGCTACTGTTGAAACAGGATATGTTATAAAAGTTCCTCTGTTTGTTAATACTGGAGATGTAATAAGAATTGATACCAGAACAAACGAATACATGGAAAGAGTTAAATAATTGACCAACCAATTAAAAAATACTGAGGAGGTAGGATTATGAGCTATATTAGTGAACGTGTGGCTTTTATCAAGGGCTTGGCGGAAGGTATGAAAATTGATGAAACAACAAACGAAGGCAAGCTTTTGACGGCTATAATTGACGTTTTGGACGACATTGCTCTCGCCATTGACGACGTTGAAGAAATTCAAGACGAAATGAGCGAGCAGGTTGACGGAATCGATGAAGATCTTGCCGAACTCGAAAAGGCCTTGTACGGTGATGAGGATGAAATTGAATTTGAGGAGATCGAATGCCCTTATTGCGGTGAAGAGATTGAAGTTGATCTTGATATGATTGATGAGGATACCGATACAATGGAATGCCCTCACTGCCATCAAAAAATTGAGCTTGAATGGGACTGCGACTGCGATGATGAAGAATGCGGCTGCGGACATGACCATAGTCATGACTAGAAATAATAAAAAAGCATTAAGCTAAATGACTGATATTTAAGCAGATAGAACTGTTATAAACCGGAATCAGAATCCGGGTTTATGGCAGTTCTATTTTTTTGTCTTGACAGTATCGCACAGCCATTGTATTATTGTATTAACCACTTAATACAATAATACAATGGTTTGACCAGTAGACTGGAGTGAAGATAAATGAAAAAAGTTCTGATTCTGATTGTATTGATTTTTACCGTTTCCCTGTTTCCGGGCTGCACTACGGGAAGTTATACCTCAGTGGGCTCTGTACAGGTAAATACGTTATCGTCAATGTCCATGTCATATCACAAATTCAGCGGGAACAGGTCCACCCGGATTCATGTTGATGAGGGCAAGCCTGTGGAGGTAAAGGTCGATATCGTCACCTCCGCGGGAAAAATAAATCTGTCAATAATTGACGGGGAAAAGAAACCGGTGTATGAAGGTACCGATATCCCCACATCGGATTTTACAGTAAAGCTTGACAAAGCTGGAGATTACACGGTGACTTTAACCGGAAAGGACCACAAAGGTAAATACAAAATATCCTGGGGCGATACCGGGGAAAAGGAATGAGAAATATTTTCCGGAGGGGGTGGACTTATGGCAAATGAATTTTCATCCAATGTGCCAATATACATTCAGATAATAAACGACATAAAGCTCAGGATTGCTTCAGGCATATGGGAAGCAGGCCAGCGGCTGAAATCCGTCCGTGAGCTGGCCGTTGAATTCTCGGTGAATCCAAATACAATGCAAAGAGCGCTGGCAGAACTTGAAAGAGAAGGTCTTCTGTATACCGAGAGGACCTCGGGCAGGTATGTTTCACAGGACCAGTCGAAAATTTCCAAAGCCCGGGATGAACTGGCGGAGGAATATACCGAAAGTTATTACAGCTCAATGCGGAAGCTGGGATATAAGGACAATGAAATCATCTGCAGGATATCAAGTGAATCAAAAATCGAAAAGGGGGCGGAAGATAATGAGTAAACTGATAGAAATAAATTCATTGGAGAAAAAATACGGCTCTCGTAAAGTGCTGGACAACATAACGCTGTCCTTTGAAAGCGGGACTATAGTCGGACTGCTGGGGCCAAACGGCTGCGGGAAAACATCGCTTATCAAAATAATAGCCGGGCTTATAAATGATTACAAGGGAGAGGTGCTCATAGACGGACATGCGCCGGATGAATACACCAAGGCAATAACATCCTATTTGCCGGAGAAAACTTATTTATCAGACAATAACAAGGTCGAAGACGCATTGGATTTTTTCGGGGACTTTTATGCGGACTTTGACAGAGAAAAAGCGGAAGAAATGCTGCGGCAGTTCAAACTGGATCCCCGGCAAAAGATAAAAAGCATGTCAAAGGGTATGCAGGAAAAGGTCCAGCTGATACTGGTCATGGCCAGAAAGGCCAGGATATATCTGCTGGATGAACCACTGGGAGGGCTGGACCCGGCCTCCAGAAAGGCAATGCTGGACATCATTCTCAACAATTATTCAGAGGAGGCGCTGGTATTGCTTTCAACCCATCTGATAAATGACGTGGAGAGAATATTTGACAGGGTTATCATGGTAGGCGAGGCCCAAATATTGATTGACGACACTGTAGACAACATCCGCCAGACAAGCGGCAAATCTGTGGAAGAGCTTTTTGAGGAGGTGTTCAAATGCTAAATAAATTACTGAAATATGAATTTAAGGATACTGCCCGCATTATACCGCTATTGTACCTCATAGCTCTGGTTTTCGCCGGGATATCCATTTCGGCTTCACAGCTCGGCATCGGATGGTTCAGGGAAACATCTTCGCTGTTGCTTCTGCTGCTGGGAATAGCAGTGGTCATTATTACATTTGTAGTAGTGGTTATGAGATTTTACAAAAATCTGTATTCAAATGAAGGATATCTGATGTTTACATTACCTGTAAAGCCTCAATCGCTATTGGTTTCAAAAACAATAACCGCCTTGTGCTGGGTGATCCTGAGCTATATTATCTTCAGCGGAGCCTTTTGCATCAGCATGTACGGATTTGGAGTGGGACTTGACGCAGTATCCGATATAATGGCGGAATTGAAAATTATGGGCCTTCAAAATGCAATCTATTTGCTGATACCCATGGTGCTGTTATCTACAATATGCCTTATAGTACAGATATTCTTTGCCATTACAATGTCAAATCTGTCTGCATTCAGCAATCTTGGAGCGGGGGCGGCATTTCTGATCTTCATAATTACAAACATAGCTATGCAAACTATCGAAGCTGTATTTGCAATATTTGTTCCGTTTTCCGTTGAAATAAATTATCTGGGAAATACGGGAATAGTGGTTTCCTCAAAAAACATGTTCGGGTTCATACTTGAAAGCATTAACAGCACGCCAGACAGCATTGTAATTGGTTTGGGAGGCTATATATTCGATGCCGTGGCGGTTTGTGTGCTGTTCTATATAACCGGCAGAATGATGAAAAACAGGGTGTCTATAAAATAATAATCATAAAGATAATGCAAATAAAAGGCATTCCGCAGTATGGGAAAGCGGGCTAAAAGCGCTCGCAGACAAGTATGCGGAGTGCTTTTTTGCTGTCCGGAAAGTATAAATTTTTTAAAAATATTTTCCCTAAGTAATAAAGTTGGACAAAGCCTAATATATATAAATAACTCAAATTACCGGAGATAAATCGAGCTGAAAGGAAAGGTACTTGCTATGAACAGGTCTGTAGAAAATGACATACTTCCTTTTTTATCACAAAGCCTCAAAACAATCTTACTTAAAATAGACGGGGAAAAGCTTCACAATCTGGAGGAAATAAGGCTGAGAGCGGCAAAGCCGCTGATGGTATTCTACAGCCATTCCGACTGGTTCGTGACCGAAAGCGGAAGGCTTTCTGCCGACATAAGGGATTCCTATACCGTAGTGCAGCAGGAGATATTAAAATCCCTGGAGCTCATGAGTGAGAACTCCGTATATGCTTTTCAGGATGAAATAAAATCCGGCTATCTGACCTTAAGAGGGGGGCACCGGGTGGGCTTAAGCGGGAAAGTGGTCCTCCAGGAGGGGCAGATAAGAAATATAAAGGATTTCAACGGATTGAACATCAGAGTTGCAAAGGAAATTACCGGCTGCTCCGGCCATATTGTCAGGTACATAATCAAAAGCAGTTCAGACATATATAACACATTGATAATAGGCCCTCCGCAGTGCGGCAAAACCACAATCCTGCGGGATATCGCGCGTCTGCTCAGCAATGGGGATAAAGCCATTGATTTTTCAGGCCAGAAGGTGGGTATCATTGACGAAAGGTCCGAGATAGCCGCCTGCTGCAAAGGAGTCCCCCAGAACAATGTGGGCATCAGAACAGATGTGATGGACGGCTGCCCTAAAGCACTGGGCATGGAAATGCTGCTCAGGAGCATGTCGCCCAACATAATAATAACCGATGAGATAGGTACTCATGGCGACAAGGCGGCCATTATGAAAGTCCTCAATTCCGGAGTAAAGATAATTGCTTCGGCCCATGGCTACAACATATCCGAGCTCAAGCTGAGGGAAGAACTGCTTGAGATAATTAAAGCGCAGGTATTCGACAGGTACATAGTTCTCAGTACAAAGAACGGTCCGGGAACTCTTGAGGAGGTAGCCGATTCAAAACTGACGGCAATATACGGGAGGGGTCTGGAATGATTATAAAAATTATCGGCGCCGCGGTTCTCATCGGCGCTACAAGTCTTATAGGTTTTTCCCTGGCGGCGGATTGCTCCAAAAGGCCCAGGACACTCAGGGAATTGCAGGCTTTGCTTCAAATGCTGGAAAATGAGATAAGCTATCTGTCAAATCTCCTTTCAGAGGCATTCAACAGGATATATGAGGGCTCCAATTCGGAGGCTGCCATACTTTTTAAAGCTGCGGCCGAAAATTTGGGGACAAGCGGGGTCACGGCCGACGAAGCCTGGGAGAAAGCCGTGGAGGATAATTGCTCAAAGCTGTCTTTAAACAAGGAGGACAAGACTATACTTGAGACCTTTGGGAAAATGCTTGGAAATTCGGATCTGGAGGGACAGTTGAACAACATCAGGCTCATTACTTCGCAATTGAAGCTGCAGGAGCTCAAGGCAGAGGAAATGAGGCGCAAGAATGAAAGGATGTACAGAAGTCTTGGAGTATTGAGCGGCCTGGCCATAGCCATATTGCTGTTCTGATATGAAGGGAAAGGTCAGTTGGCGTATAAACGGCGCAGCTTTGCCTGTAAAACTGCAAGCGGATTTTTATAGTCAGGCATTTGAACTTATGGAGGGTAATTATGGGAGTAGATTTGATTTTTAAAATAGCGGCAATAGGAATTCTGGTAGCAGTGCTGAATCAGGTGCTTATACGTTCGGGAAGAGAAGAGCAGGCAATGATGACCACACTTGCTGGCATCGTTGTTGTGTTGATGATGATATCCAAAGAAATCGCAGGATTGTTTGACGCAGTTAAAACCATGTTCCAGTTTTAGAAGCAAAATTCTGATATGAGGTTGCATATGCCATGGATATACTTCAAATTGTTTGCATTGGAATAATTGCAGTTGTGCTGTCTGCGGTATTAAAGACCCAGAGGCCGGAAATAGCGCTGCAGTTCAGCATCGCTACAGGGCTGCTGATATTTGTTTTAATTGCCGTAAAACTGACCGCGGTTATTGCATTCATACAGGATTTCAGCAAAAAAGCCGACATTGACCCCACATATGTCACAATACTTTTAAAAATAGTGGGAATAGCATATATCGCCGAGTTCGGAGCTGAAATCTGCAAGGATGCCGGGGAATCCTCCATAGCCTCAAAGATAGAGCTGGCCGGGAAGGTGATAATAGTGATGCTGGCGGTGCCGATTATTTCATCGCTGCTGGACCTGGTCATAAGCCTGATGCCCTGAAAAAATAAAATAGCGCAAAGGAAAAGCCTATGAAAAAAATGCTTGTGAAATACAGCTCCAAATTTGCAATATTGCTGCTCCTGCTGGCAATATCAATGCTGCTGCCGGCCGCAGCCACTGCTGTGGGAAGTGATGAGCAGGCCCCGGATCAGATCCGTGAGAAAATTATTGACTCCGGAAATACCCGGGCATCTGAAAACACGTCAGGTCAGGATGATGTCACTGCCAGCATTATTGACGAACAGCTCAGGGCAAATGACAATACTGCCGTCGGCGAAAGTATAAAAAAATATTACAACAGCGATTCGGAAAAGCTGTTTCCGGAATTTGACCCTCAGAAGATAGTGACCGCAGCGGCAAAGGGGGATTTCAAGTTCAGCATACAGGGAATGCTGGAGAGGATTGCAAGATACCTTCTGGAAGAAATATTTTTGAATGTTGATATACTTCTTAAAATAATTATTCTGGCCATAATCTGCGCAGTGCTGAAAAACCTCCAGAATTCATTTTTAAGCGAGAGCGTTGGCGAGCTTGCGTTTTTCGTATGCTATATAGTGATCGTTTCCATTCTGATGGTCAGTTTCAGCTACGCCATGAAAATGTGCATGTCCATAATCGACAGCATGGTCACCTTCATGCACGCCATAATCCCGCTGTTGATCACGCTGTTGGTATCGGCGGGAAGCATTTCATCCGCGGGGGTTTTCCAGCCCATTCTGATTATGCTGGTAGAGGTGGGAGCGACGGTCATCAAAAACTTTTTCATACCCCTTATATTCCTTGTGACCGTACTTAACATTGTAAATAACATTTCTGACAAGCTGCAGCTGACAAAGCTGTCGGGATTTTTAAAGCAGCTGTGCACCTGGGGGCTGGGATTTATATTAACAGTTTTCATCGCGGTGGTGTCCATACAGGGCTCCATGGGGGCCGTGGTGGACGGGGTTACAAGCAAGACCGCCAAATTTGCCATAGGCACATTCATCCCGGTGGTGGGGAAATATCTGGCGGACGCGGCCGATACAGTGGTGGGCTGCACCCTTGTTATAAAGAATGCCTCGGGCCTGATTGCCATGATAGGAATAATAATAATCTGCCTTGCCCCGCTTTTGAAAATACTGGCGCTGGTAATATTGTACAAGCTTGCATGCGCCGTGATAGAGCCCATATCGGACAAGAAAATAACAAACTGCCTGAATGATATGGCCGGTTCGCTTACATATATTCTCGGAATTACCTCGGCCGTCGCCCTCATGTTTCTGATTGCCATAACGGTTGTGATCAGCACCACAAACTTATCCGCAATGATCAGGTAGATATGGACGGTATGTTGGCCTGTCCCGGAAAAGGAGGATGTAGATGCTTGAGTTTTTAAGAAGCTGGATTATAAATATTGTGACAATATCCATAATCCTCATACTGTTTGAAATTTTAATACCCACGGGAAAAATCAAAAAGGTGATCAATCTGGTATCGGGCTTTGTATTGATCGTAGCGGTGATAAATCCCTTCCTGGCCTTGAAAAATAAAGACTTCAGCCTTGGAGACAGCGCATTCGAAGACAGCTATTACATGGATAAAAAAGAGGTGGAGGCCAGCAGCAAACTATTGCAGAATACGCAGATGAAGCAGATTTCAGAGGTGTATAAAAAGAAACTCACCTCAAGGATAGAGGAGGAGCTGGGCAAAATGGAAGGGGTATCCGGCGCAAAGGCGGAGGTTGAAATAAATGAGGACTACAGCTCCGAAAAGTTCGGAGAGGTAACCAGGGTAACCGTGGAATTAAAAAGAGGTGAAAAGCAAAATGAGAGCGATAAGGTAAAACCCGTCATTTCAATTAAAAAAATCGATATTTCCGCGCTCCGGGAAAAAAAGGAGGAATCCGAAGACCTTGACACGCAGGACAGAAAGCTTGCGGAACAGGTCAGAGAAAATCTGAATAAAACCCTTGAAATAGACAAAGAGAATATCCATGTGACAGTGGCCTGAAAGTATGATTATTTGTCTGCACATGCGGTTTGAGAGTATACGGGAGGTTAACATGGGAAAGTATTTAAAATTTTTTAACAACATCAAAAAGAATATGACAAAATACGGCAGCAAAAAGCTGATAGAAAAAGCTCTTATTATTGCAATAATCGGAGTCATATGCCTTATAGCCGGAAGCGTATTGTTTGAGGGGAACACTTTAAAGGGAAGTACTCCGGTTGTACAGGGAAATATCACCGGAGGTGCCGACGGTGCGGTGGAAACAGCCGGTCAGCAGTCCGGCAAATATGAAGATGAGCTGGCGAAGAATATGGAGTCCATTCTCTCCCAAATTAAAGGCGCGGGCAAAGTGGAAGTGATGATAACCTATTATTCCGGAAATGAATCGGTTCCGGCATATGATGTAAAGTCCAGCGGCAGTGACACCCAGGAAAGGGACAAGGAGGGCGGAACGAGGTCGGCAAAGCAGAGCGATAACGAGAGCACCGTTATCTACCAGGAGGAGCAGGGGGTAAAGAAACCCTTTATTGCAAAAGAACTTCTGCCAAGGGTAAAGGGCGTGGTAATAGTTGCGGACGGAGCCGGCGATGTGGAAGTCAAGAGCAGTCTGGCCGTGGCTACCGAAGCGCTTCTGGATGTGGCCGCTCACAAGATACAGGTATTTCAAAGAAACGGAAATTAAATTTTATTAAAAAAGATATAAAGTATTGATGAAATGAATATACATAATCGTAAGAAAGGATCACAAAGGATAATAAAAAAACTATTCAGATTGTTAGGAGGGTCTATGTAATGAAATTTTTAAAGAGAAAACAGATTATTGTACTTTCACTTGTATTGATGCTAGTTATTGCAGGCTATCTACAGTACAGCTACAACAAGAGTTCACAATTCAGTGAGGATGACTCTGCCCAGATTGGCGATGCTGTATACGTTGATAATCAGGGAGTAACAGCGGATGATCAGGCGTCGGCTACGGGTACTGAAAAAACAGTAACGGCTTCAAAAGAAGCAAATAACTATTTTGCCCAGACCAAAATGGACAGAGATGTGGTCAGAGACAAAAATATCGAGACCATGAAAGGCATAACCGATGATCAGCTGGCCAGCAAGGAAGCAAAGCAGGACGCCCATGATAAAATGATGAAGATAGTTGAAATATCCCAGAAGGAAGTAAATATCGAAAATCTTATCAAGGGTAAGGGCTTCAGTGATGTTGTTGCATTGTTCGGAGATGACGGAAGCGTGGATATAGTTGTAAAAGCGCCTGCGCTAACGAAGGCTCAGACAGCACAAATAGCTGATATAGCTATGAGACAGGGAAATGTCCCTATTGATAAAATTGTTATTAAGAAAATGTTTTGATGGATCGGCTTATCCGGTTGATGGGATTTATCACAAAAATCAACAATATCATTGAGGTTATCTTTTAAGGTAACCTTTTTCTTTTGGCTTGATGCCGCAAAGCCTATCATGGCTGAATCCTCAGCTTTCAGCCGCAATTGGCTTGATAAATAAATGCTTAAATGATATAATTTTAACCAAAACTGAGCCATGGAACATAGCCATTTTATTTGGAGAGGTGCATAATGGAAGAAGAAAACAATGTCCTGGATGATTACGGATCGGTAAAAATATCGGAAGAAGTTGTGGCTATTATTGCCGGAATTGCTGCTACCGACGTACCCGGCGTGGCCGGAATGAGCGGCGGGATAGCTGGCGGCATAGCGGAGATCCTGGGGAGAAAGAATCTTTCCAAGGGTGTCAAGGTTGAAGTTGGTGAAAAAGAGGCTGCAATTGATTTATATATCATAGTTGAATTCGGCGCCCGCATACCTGAAGTGGCCTGGGATATACAGGACAAGGTGAAAAATGCCGTTCAGACCATGACAGGCCTGAATGTGGTGGAAGTGAACATTCACGTCCAGGGGGTCAATTTCGATAAGGAAATAAAAAAGGAACCCGAAGTGAAATAGGGTATATAACCCTAATTGCTGGAAATAATCTATAATATGCCGTAAAATTGGATAATCAAATTATTCAGCTCTCATGAAAGTTTGATTTTTATGTCCGATTGAAATATAATAGGCTTGAAAAGCTAAATTTTGTCAAATATGCAGTGATCCTGCTTAAAATAAAAAGAAAAGAGGTGGAGTTTATGAACATAATTTTAAGAGTTTTACTTGCTATTTATGCGTTTTTTCTCACCATAGCTTCCATGTTTGCAATGCTTGTCACCATAAGATCCGACATATTAACGGATACTTATACATATCTTTATAATGAAGTTCTGGCGAGCAGGAACCCTTCAATTGTAATGTTCATTATAGCTTCAATATTTTTCTGCTTGAGCTTGACCTTTCTTCTCTCAGGTTTTAAGCCGGAGGGAGATAAAAAGGCTATTATTAAATACAACAAAAACGGCGATATCCGGATTACCTTAAACTCAATTGAGAATATTGCTCTGGCAACCTCCAGAAAATTGTCGGGTATACGGGATTCAAAGGCATATGTTACTAAAACAGGAGAAAGCGTTAGCATAACCGTTAAGGCTATCGTACTGCCGGATATAAACATTCCTTTACTGTCGGAGGATATGCAGCTGAAAATCAAGTCTTCGGTGGAGGAATGCACAGGAGTTCAGGTTAATAGCGTAAAGGTGATAGTGGAAAGTATTTTTACCGGCTACAAATCCGCGAGAGTTGAGTAAAATGCGAAGCAAACAGCGGTGCTTTCATCGGTAAGCTTCGTGTACGAAAATCCGCCGGCGTTTTTTTGTCAGGTAAGGAGGGAATATGGATAAGCAAAAGTTGTACGAAGTATATAAGCAGCATAAGGGAGAAATTCTGGGGGCGGCAATTGGACTTTCAATTGCTATTATTGTTTTGCTGCTGGGCGTTTTAAAGGCTTTGTTTATAGTAATTTGTGTTGTTTTTGGGTACTATATAGGCAAGAGATTGTCTCAGGACAAGGACTACATCAAAAATTTACTTGACAGAATACTGCCTCCGGGAACGTACAGGTAGGATTCGGGAGCCAGAATTCAGGATTCAGAATAAAAATGGAGTCAGAAGTACAGGAGTGTAGAATAAAACCTTTGAAGGCAGAAGTATAGAAGTGCGGGAGTGTGGAATTAGAACCTTGAAAGCAGAAATATGATGGCATGGAATAAGCTTAAGCCGGTGTCGGAGAATGTAAGCTGCTGTGGCCTCAAGGGTGCAAGGCTCTGGTTTCAATTGCAATTGATTTATGATTAGTAAAAGAATAAGAAGTGGAATATCAGTTTACATATGTACTTACATAGGAGGAATTAATTAATGGGACGCCGTGCATCCAGGGAAACTGCGATGAAACTTTTATATCAGCTGGAAATTCAGAAGAGCGACAGGAGCGAACAGATCGATACTGCGCTGGAAGATGAGAGCCTGACTGAGAATGATAAAAAATATATCAGAAGCGTAATCGACGGAGTAAATGAAAAAGTGACTTTAATTGACGCTATTATCGAAGACAAGGCTATGGGCTGGAAAATAAGCAGGCTGTCAAAAATAGATCTGTCAATTCTCAGAATCGGAATATATGAAATCCTTTACCGCAATGATATACCTTTCAGCGTTTCGGTAAATGAGGCGGTGGAACTGGCCAAGAAGTACAGCAATGAGGATGCGGGGGCATTTGTAAACGGCTTGCTGGCAAAAGTATCAAAGTCTGACGCAGGTTCTCTTTCAACAGGTACTCCGGACAACAATTAGGGTATAAACAGGGTAATGTGAGCTTTATTGCATTATCTTTTTTAATGTAAGAGGGATACTTTTAAAATCGGGTATTCCTTTCGGATTTTTGAGGAGGTATGTAAACTGTGCCAAACAGAGTTTTTACCGTATCGGATATAAATAGTTACATAAAGCAGCTGGTTTCAAGCGACGGGATTCTTTCCGGCCTGTCCGTCAGGGGTGAGATATCCAACTTCAAGCATCATTATACCGGGCACATGTATTTTACAATAAAGGATGAGAACAGCGTGCTTAAATGCGTAATGTTCAAATCCCAGGCCGGCATGCTGAAGTTTATGCCCCAGAACGGAAATAAGGTAATAGTGTCGGGATACATTTCGGTTTTTGAAAGAGACGGTCAATACCAGCTCTATGCAAGCGATATGCAGCCAGACGGTCTGGGAGCGCTTCACCTGGCCTTTGAACAGCTCAAAAATAAATTGCAGGAGGAAGGCCTTTTTGACAGCGGGTACAAAAAGAAGCTGCCCTTGCTGCCAGGCAGCATCGGAGTGGTCACGTCCTCTACGGGCGCTGTAATAAGGGATATAATAAATGTGACCTACAGAAGGCACAGCAAAATGAAGCTGATCCTGTATCCTGTGGCGGTTCAGGGAGTGCCGGCCGCCGGCCAGATAGCGGCTGCCATAAACAAATTGAATGAAATGGCCCAGGTGGATGTGATAATAGTAGCCAGAGGCGGCGGCTCATTGGAGGAGCTCTGGGCGTTTAACGAAGAGGTAGTGGCCAGAAGCGTCTATGCCTCCAAAATTCCCGTAATATCCGCAGTCGGCCATGAGACAGACTTTACCATATGTGATTTTGTTTCGGACATGAGGGCGCCCACTCCGTCTGCGGCCGCCGAGCTGGCGGTGCCTGACGTGGAGACCTTGAAATATAAGCTGGGAAATTACAATGCCAGGATGAAGAGCGCTCTGGCAAAAAAGGTCACGGTGTCCGAAAATCAATTGCAGAAAATCACTTCAAGGCCGGTTTTCCGCCAGCCCTACGACAGAATCAACCAGTACAGATTAAAACTTGATAATGAGGTCAAGAATTTATTCAGGAATAATGAAATGTTTTTAAAGGACAAAAAATCCCGGTTTGGTCTGCTGGCGGGAAAACTTGACGCTTTGAGTCCACTCAAAATACTTGAGAGGGGCTACAGCGTGGTCAGAAATCCGGAGGGCGCTGTTATAAACCGGCTGGAGCAGATACATATAGGGGATGACGTTGAAATAAGCTTAAAGGACGGAAAGGCAAATTGCAGTGTAGTTTCTATAAAGGAGGATACAGCAAATGAATGACATGGCAAAGACAGAAGGCTCAAAAAGCTTTGAAGAAGCGATTACAGAACTGGAACAGATAGTTTCCAGGCTTGAAAAGGGAGATATTTCACTGGAGGAATCGATTGAAAATTTCCAGCAGGGAATACAATTGTCAAGATACTGCGCTTCGAAACTGGACGAAGCTGAAAAGAAAATATCGATATTGCTGCAGGACGAGGCCGGCAATATTGTGGAAAAGGATTTTGAATTATGAATTTTAAAGAAAAGCAGTCTTTCTATATAGGGATCATTGAGGAAAGTCTCAGGACGAGTATTCCTATTGAAAACCAATACTATATGCGCCTGAAGGAGGCCATGCTGTACAGCCTTATGGCGGGAGGGAAAAGGCTGAGGCCCACTCTGGCCCTGGCCGCTGCGGAAATGTTTGACAGGGAGCCCAGGGAGGTAATCGCCTTTGGCTGCGCCATTGAAATGATCCACACCTATTCCCTGATACACGATGATCTCCCGGCAATGGACAACGACGATTACCGGAGGGGAAAGCTCACAAACCACAAGGTTTTCGGGGAAGCGATGGCCATACTGGCGGGGGACGCGCTGCTCAATATGGCATATGAGACAATGGCCAAGGATTCGTTGGCCGGAAACAGCCTGGCAAAGCTGAAAGCAATGTCTGTGGTGGCGCAATATGCCGGCGCTCTTGGAATGGTGGGGGGGCAGGTCATTGATCTGAGCTCGCCGGAAATGAATCCTCTGGAAACCGAGGAGGACAGCGAACGCCTTAAAACCATGCACCGGCTTAAAACCGGAGCTTTGATAAAAGCTCCCCTGGAAGCGGCGGCTATTATTTGCGGAGCCGGCGACAGCCAGTTTGCCATGCTCTCAAATTATGGGGCAAACCTGGGATTGGCATTTCAGATAAAGGATGATATTCTAGATGTTGAGGGAAGTATGGAGGAGATGGGCAAAAAGCCAGGCAGCGACGCCGTAGCCAATAAGACCACATATGTGACCCGGTACGGGCTGGAAAAATCAAAGAAAATGCTGTCTGAAGTCACGGAGGAGGGAGTATCCTTCCTGGAGCCTTTTGGGGATAAGGCGGAATTTCTGAAGGAACTGGCTCTGTCATTGGCTATACGGTCAAATTAAAAATTGTTGATGAATTATCGGTTCAATTTTTTGGACCGATTTTTTGACATTTATTTTTAATTATACATTTACATTTTATGCAGATAATGGTATCTTTTTATATACGATATATAATTTTTTGATTGGAATATACGGTTATTTTCAGTTTCGGATACATATATTATTGTGTGAGATTCTGAAAAAATTGGCAATCTTTTGAGCACACTTGACCGCAAAGTAAATTTAGTGAGAGAGGGTATTCCTTTGATTGAGATTTTAAATGGAACCCATGAAATAGTGAATTACCACGGGGATTTTAAAATTCGGATCTATTTGAACAGGGAATATGAAGATTATCCGCAGCACTGGCATACCGACACAGAAATTATCATGCCGTTGGAAAACACATACGGGGTTGTCGTCGATGAGACGGCATACGAGCTGAATGCCGAAGATATTATAATCTTGCCTCCGGGAGAGCTCCACAGGCTATGCGCTCCATCCACCGGATCCAGGATCATACTGCAATTCGACTGTTCCATACTCTTCGGCCTGAACGGTTTTAATTCGGCATTTCACATGTTCCGCCCCTGCGTGACCGTTACGCCGTACTCACTGCCTGACATTCATAAGGAGCTTTCCTCTCTTATTATGAATATATCATCTGAATATTTTTCTGCGCTTCCTTTCAGGGAAGCTTCGGCTTATTCCATGCTCATCCGTTTTTTTACTACTTTAGGACGGAATTGCCTGGACAGAAACGATAAATTATCAAACGTAAAAAATCTAAAACAACGCGAATATATGGATATGTTTTTCAATGTGTGCAATTATATAAATGAACATTGCACCGAGAATATCGGTGTGGACGATATCGCAAATATGGCCGGATTCAGCAAGTTCCACTTTGTGCGCCTTTTCAAGCAGATGATGAATGTGTCCTGCTATGATTACCTGATTAACCGCAGGATTATGCAGGCGGAGAAATTGCTCATCGAACCGGATTTGTCCATAATGCAGGTGGCCATGAAGTCAGGGTTCAGCAGTCTGGCCACTTTCAACCGCTTGTTCAAAGCGAAAAACCGTTGTACTCCAACTGAATACAAGTCTCTTTTTCGCCTGTAAATAAACACGTGTTAACACAGCGGAATCAAGGAAATACACCTTGCAGGGGCAATGGGGGAAGGGGGCCTCAAACCAAACTATCGGCTTTCAGCCAATAGTAATTGACTTATCAAATATTGCTGTCGGTTTCAACCATATAATACGCCGGATATGTGCATATAGGGCAAATGCTACACGCGTTAAATAAAAAAATATATATGTTTTACACAAAAACATACTAAAAATGAGCAATAATTGAGCAGAAAAATAAGCAATATTTGAACAGTAGATAGCAATATACAAGGAGAGTGTCCGGAAGATATTTTATATAATCTAAGTGAAAACTGTGCAAAGTCACAGAATTAGAGGAGGGATACCATGAAACGTATTATTGCTTTTTTTCTCGCTTGCTCGCTCCTTCTGACAATCGCGTTAACAGGATGCGGCAAAGAAACAAACGGCACCGGAGACAGTTCAACCGGCAGTTCTGCTGCCAGTTCCGGTACAGGTACTCAGACCGGTGGAACCAGCGATGTTCCGTCAGTCACCAACGATCCCAATGTCAAGGTCATCAACCTGTGGAGTTTTACAGATGAGGTTCCAAAGATGCTTGACAAGTACAAAGCTCTTCACCCGGATTTTCCTTTTGAAATCAAAACTACCATTATAGCAACTACCGACGGCGCATACCAGCCTGCACTGGACCAGGCACTGGCAACCGGAGGTGAGAACTCTCCCGACATATTCTGCGCAGAGAGCGCATTCGTACTAAAATACACTCAGGGTGATGCCAGCAAATATGCAGCTCCCTATAAGGAACTCGGCATCGATGTAGATAAACTTTTGAAAGAAGCCGACATAGCCAAGTACACCATCGACATCGGTACAAATCCCGACGGCAATCTGGTTGGACTTGGCTACCAGGCAACCGGCGGTTCCTTTATTTATCGCCGTTCCATTGCAAAAGCCGTATGGGGCACGGATGACCCTACGGCAATCAAGGAAAAGATAGGTCCCGGCTGGGATAAATTCTTTGCCGCCGCCGCAGATCTGAAAGCAAAGGGCTATGGAATCGTATCCGGCGACGGAGACATATGGCATGCGGTCGAGAACAGCTCCGAGAAACCCTGGATTGTGGATGGTAAACTATACATAGACCCAAAACGCGAGGAATTTCTGGACCTTTCCAAGAAACTCAAGGACAACGGCTATCACAACGATACCCAGGACTGGACAGATGCCTGGTATGCCGATATGAAGGACGCCGGTTCTAAACAGGTATTTGGTTTCTTTGGCCCCGCATGGCTCATCAATTATGTAATGGCAGGCAATTCCGGGGGCACGAAGCCCGGTGAAGGTACATACGGCGACTGGGCGGTATGCGAACCGACCATCGGTTTCTTCTGGGGCGGTACATGGGTCCTTGCCAACAAGGATACAAAAGTCAAGGCCGCTGTTGGAGACATAATCAAGTGGATCACGCTTGACAGCTCGGAAACAGGACTCCAGTATTTCTGGGCAAACGGAACCCTAGATGGGCCTGGCGGCACGAAAGACGCAGTTGCTTCCGGCACGGTTATGAAAAAGTCCGACGGAGCGCTTCCCTTCCTGGGCGGACAGAATATGTTTGACGTATTTGTTCCAGCAGGCCAATTTGCCACAGGAACGAATAAGACACAGTATGATGAGACTATCAATACCTATTGGCGTGACCAGGTACGCGAGTACACCGCGGGGAATAAGAGCCGTGACAAGGCTATAACCGACTTCAAGCAAAAGGTTGCAGACAATCTGGATGTTACCGTAGACTGATATATACCAGATCAGGGGCGTAAGAATGGCTTTTTCTGCCGCCCCTGATTTTGATGTTATCAAAGAAAGCATTTATACTTTACCGGAGGTGGACGCTTATGCGACACAAGAGCGTTAGCTACGCTAAATACGGCTACATATTTTCCATACCTTTTGTACTCGTGTTCTTTGTTTTTTCACTGTATCCCATAATTTATACCGCCGTTATCGGTTTTACCGACTTTAAAGGTATGGGCAGAACGGATTTCAATTTCCTGGACAATCCGTTCCAGAATTTCGGACTGATCCTGAAAAATCCGTCTTTCCAGAAATCGTTATCCAACACGGCGATGATCTGGCTGATTAATTTTATTCCGCAAATACTTCTGGCGCTCCTGCTCACCGCATGGTTCACAAGTCACCGCAACAGAATAAGGGGGCAAGGCGCCTTTAAAGTGCTGTTTTATATGCCGAATATTATAACGGCAGCTACCATAGCCATTCTTTTCAACTCGTTGTTCGGATATCCCATGGGTCCTGTCAACGATCTGTTCAAAATACTGGGGCTGTCTCAGGAGTCTGTAAACTTTTTGGTCCAGAAGTGGACTGCCAGGGGCATAGTGGCATTTATCCAGTTCTGGATGTGGTACGGCTATACCATGATCGTGCTTATATCCGGTGTGCTTGGCATGAATCCCGAACTTTTTGAGGCGGCGGAAATTGACGGCGCTTCAGGCTCACAAACCTTCTTTTATATCACCATCCCCAGTCTGAGGACCATACTGCTCTATACGCTGGTCACCAGCCTGATAGGCGGACTGCAGATGTTTGATATTCCAAAACTCTTCCTTCTGGGCGGGCCCGACAATGCCACGCTCACCACAAGCGTATTTATATACAACCAGGCCTTCAGCGGAAGCTATTTGTATAACCGGGCTGCTGCTGCAAGCATGGTCATGTTTATACTGATATCAATACTGTCGGGCATACTCTTCTATATCATGCGGGATAAATACGCGGCACGGCTTGAAAAAGAGAAAAAGGTACAGATGAAAATACTCAGGAGAGCCGAGAAGGCGGCAAGGAGGGCAGCGGTATGAAACGTTACGGAAATATATCCGGGTATACGATGAAGGCAGTTATATATGTCGTATGTGTCTTTCTGGTGCTTTTGAGCATATTGCCCTTCTGGATCATGTTTATGAACGCCACACGCGGAACCTATGAGATCCAGCAGCACGCCATATCGCTGCTGCCTTCAAAATACCTGTTGAGCAATTTGGATGTACTGATGGGAAAAAGCTTCAATCCCATCAGCGGTTTTTTCAATTCCATGATAATTTCCACAGGCGCAACTGTCTGCTCGGTATACTTTTCATCCCTTACGGCATATGCGCTGGTGGCCTATGACTGGAGGCTGCGCCAGCCGTTTTTTACCTTTATAATGGCTGTGCTTATGATTCCCGCGCAGGTGACAAGCATAGGGTTTTACCAGTTCATGTACCAGATCCATTGGACCAACAGCTTTCTGCCTCTGATACTGCCTGCCATAGCCGCCCCTGCAACGGTGTTCTTTATGCGGCAGTACCTGCTCTCCACGCTGGCCCTTGATATTGTAAATTCATCCCGGATAGACGGCGCCGGAGAGTTTTACACCTTCAACAGGATAATTCTGCCAATAATGAAGCCTGCCATAGCAACCCAGGCCATTTTTTCATTTGTGGCCAGCTGGAATAACCTGTTCATGCC
>JAEWSZ010000016.1 GCA_023397905.1 Bacillota bacterium
ACCTTGCCGTTTGTTTGGTTCACAAACCGGGTAACTATTCCACCTCAACCCACGTTCCCGGGTTTCGGGAAGCTTTTTCGCCCGCCTCCCTGATCGCAATTACGGCAACCGTCTCATCATGTCTGATTTTTACCTCTCCATGCAGGAAAAAGTCCGTCATTTCCTTAATAAACCCTTTATAATAGTCAGACTTGACCTGTATGGTACGTGATGTGGCATCCTTAAACCCGACCGTCATGGCAAAGGGGCACTCCCATCCATGATGGGACATTATTGCCCGCCGGTTTCCGCTGAACTCAATAACAAGTGCCGGCCATTCCTCTGTACCCACGTACATCACCCTTTTAGCTTCAGAGCCCATAAGTGACACAATGGGTTCGATTTGATGGATGGAATAGACTTTATAACTGCCCGGCCCCCAGCTTGCAATATTTTTGATATTTTTCCTGTCAATATCCCGGTATTCCTCTGCGAAACGGAGGGCGGAAGAAGAAAAGCAGGGAGTGCCGTTCTGCCCGGCAATTGCGAAAATCCTTCTGGCCGCAGCCGTATCCGGTGCAAAAGTCTTATCCACATACACACGTTTTCCGGAGCTTAGCGGAACCCTGCACAGTTCCTCATGCATTTCCGGATTGTCAGGGGAGAGTACAATTATATAGTCGCTTTTATTTACAAGCTCCTCTATGGTATCCGCCTTCTGAACCCCGTAATGTCCGCACCACTCATCGGTAGTCATTCCTTTGGGAGCATCGGTTTTAGCCCAGGCATAGGTAACTTCAAGCTCTCCTCCCGACTCCTGCTTGATCCAGTTTATGTAATTATTCGCATGGAATTCATCCAGATAGTAATCAACGAAACCTATTTTTTTCATATGCTCCCCTCCAGAATTATCTCTTTGCCCTGCTCAGATGAATCGTATAAGGCCTGCATTATCCGGGCGGTAACCATGACTGAATCAATGTGTGAAGGCAATTTTTCCCCCGTATCGAGGCAGGTCAAAAAAGCATCTATTTCCTTCTCAAAAGGCTGCTCTGAGTGATATGTGGGTATTGTCTCCAGAAGAGCGCCGTTCCCGGCGGAGTATATTTTGAAATTCCCTCCGTACTCCAGCCTGATACCTGCCTTTGAGCCCATAAAGTCGATGTACATCTCGGTAGAATTAATATTCTGGGCCCATGCGCCGTTTAAAGAAACAGTGGGGCCGCCTGTTCTCACAAATCCGGTCACAAAGTCATCAACATCATACACGCCGTCCCTTTTGGGCGGGCCTGCCCACATATCCGTGTAGGTATAGTCGTCCAGGTTCCTGCCAAGTTTGCAGAAGGCTTTTCCTGATACGGTCAGCGGGTTTGGATCACCGCAGCAATACATGATCAGATCCAGGAAATGCACTCCCCAGTCTATTAAAACGCCTCCGCCGGATACCTCTTTGTCAGTAAACCATCCACCCCAGCCGGGAATGGAACGGTAAGCCCGGAAGCTTCCATAGACGTGATAAACCTCCCCCAGCTCTCCGCCGTCAATCATATTTTTAATGCGGTTGACCGCGGTATTGAACCTGTTCACAACTCCTATATTCAATACCCTTCCGCTGTCCTTGCAGGCCTTTTGCATGGTTTTTGCCTCGGCATAAGTCCTGGCGGCGGGCTTTTCGCATAAAACATTCTTACCGGCTTTTAAAAAATCAACTGAAATACCCGCATGCATATTATTGGGTACGCAGACTGAGACAGCCTCAAGCTCCGGATCGTTCAAAATTTCCCTGTAATCGGTTGCAACCGACCCGCAGCCGTATTGCTCCACCATAGCCCTGGCTTTTTCCGGCACTATATCGCAGAAATATTTTATTTCCGCCCTGTCATTTTTCATATACGCGGGTATATGCTGGGATGCGGCAATTGTCCCGCAGCCTATCACCGCTATTTTCTTTTTATCCATTGACTTCCCGTCCTTTCAATACATTATTATTAAAGTTTGCCTGGCACAAAAGTCAGGATTCATTTTTAAGGGCACTGCCTTTATACCATTCCTCAGGCACAGGCTTATCATCATCAAAGAGCCTTATATCCCTGCCTAACAGTTCAAGCGTTATTCCGAACAAATCTTTTATTTCGCAGACGATCGTGGCGGCATCTCCGATTTTGCCCCTGGTTAAAACCCCTCTATGATCCATTACCGGTTCCAGCTTCTGATAATAATCGGAATTTGCATTTTGATGCCTGTGCGAAGGAACACTGTGAACCCTTCCCTCTTTATCCTTCACTCTCAGCTGCTCATATGTGCCGGCAATCCGGCCCGGTACCCCGGCGATCTCTTCTATGCAGTGGATAAGTGTACATCTCATAAAATCGACACCCACCAGCATAACCTTTCCGGCTCTTCTTTCCAGCTCGCCGTAACAGGAGCCGGGCGCACAGGGAGTGTCAAACCTTTCCTGTCCGCTCACAAACTGTCCTGCATACGGTCCGTAAGCCAGCAGGGAATGTGTGGGATGCAGGGAACGGTATACTCCACTTCGCTTGCGGAACACCTCCCGCAGCGCTCCCACGCACACAGGACTTTTCATGACATCAAACTCCGGGTGCTCCCCGTCAACATAGGCCCATGTATGTCCCGGCAGCACCAGAAGACCTTCTCTCAAATATCCGCACATGGCATCTAAAACCGTATCGGCGCCATTTTCCAGCTTTCCTACACTTTTCAGAGAAGCATGGACCATAACCGTGTCCGACGGCAAAATGCCCAATTGCTCCAGGTTTTTTACAATATGGCTCGTCGTATACATTTTTCCGATTACCTTCCGGCAGCATTATTACTTTTACTAAACGGCCCGCTTTTAAGCCCCTCCAGCTCAATATCAAAATCAATATAAAATACGCCGTCCCAGTTAAAGCGCAAATTTTTCAGAATTATCTGTGCTCCTTTGTAAGTTCCCTGGAATTTCTCGGCTATCATGTCATTCAAGCCGGTTTCGAAAAATTCTATGGCCTCGTTATAATGGGACTTCAGGTGATACGGGTCTATTCTTCCCTCTGTAGACAGTATGAATTTAAACAACACATTTGATTGGTACAGCCAGTCGCAGACAATATCCCTCACTTTTATTTCTTCCGACAGCCGGTACTTTTTGCTATCGTTTTTAAAGCATTGATAATAGCTTGCTATTACTGTTTTAGCCAGAACTACACCAATAGTATTCTGCGCCGTATTCCAGCCTCCCACCGCCTGCACCTCATGGAGCACCCCTGAAAATAGAGCATAGTCCATAAATTCGCTTTCGCAGCCGTTTGCCACCGAAACTTCCGCAATACCGGCCGCCTTCCCGTATACCGACCGGTAATAGGATATATACCGTATAATTTCATGCATGTTGATATGGCTGGAAAAGGTAAGGTCCTTCGCGTATTGCTCCGAGGATTCTATCATATACTTGCCAGGAGAATTCACCGCCAGCATGCAATCAGAGCAATTGGCACTGTCCTCTGAAATACCGCCCAGAGATGTAATCTGAGCCTTAATGCTTTCGTGGAGAGGCCTATCCTCATATTTGGGAATTATGGCAGGGCCAAGCACCGACGAATAGCGTACATAAACCCGGGGAGTATATTGGTTTACAAGATTGAAAATCCTGGTAAACAGGACGCAGCCCACTTCATCCGCTCCCGGATAGACCAGCACCCTGTCCATGAGCCTGTATTCAACCACTTTTTTGGCAATTGCACTCTGGTCTATGGCGGCATATCCATATTCGGCAGTATCATCCTTGGGTACGGTTAAAATTTCGAAAATATTGTCTCTTACCAGCTCTATGCAATACAGATTTGTGAATTGGTCCACAACTCTCCTGTCAAGAAAATCCTTCAGGTACTCCTCCGGAATTTTATGCTTTAGTATGTCAAACTCCTCTTTTTCACCGGCCTCTGCCTGACCGCGGTCAATTTTGTCCATGAGGCAGGTATACCTCCAGATATCCCTCCCACACTCTCCCCAGTAATCCGGGTCTTCATGAGCGCTGTCATAGCCTGCCACTCTGGCCACCAGATTGAAAGCATGAATTTTTATGCCGGGATTAAGCTGCTTCAGCTTCCGGAAATTTTCAAGGGACTGCCCGCACTCTTCACAAGTCCTGTGGTGCGTTCTTGAATTGACAATATTTCCGTAAACAAGAGTATCTACCGACAGTATGGCATATTGGCACTCCCTGGCATTGTCGAATATCCACTTCCATATAAATTCATAGTCGGCAGGTTTTTTAAGGCTGCCCATCTTTTCATAGGGCGGGACCAGCAATTCTATGTTGTCCGTAATTTTTGCAAGGCTTTGGGGAAAATAATAATTGCAGGCTCTTTCATCCAGCGGCACATAAATTACTTTAACCATTGGAATCCTCCTTCTTTTGAAATAAGTACTGTTTTACCATTTTTTCCACTTCGGACTCATTATGTATCTGCTTCTTATGATAAACAGGAAAGGCCCATATTTATATAGGAAACAGGAAATGGACTATAAAAAATAGGATATTTTCTGTCCCGCTCCATTAAAAGTATTGAATATTTGAGTATTTATGCTAACATTAAGTCAACTGAAATTAAAAATTTTTATGGGAAGTGTTGCCTTTGAAGGAATCAACCCAATATGGGATCAAGTTTCATTTTGACAACCAATTTAATCTTTGTCCCGAAAAATTTACAGGGATTACGCTGTACCAGTTTGGCGAGCTCTATATTGAAAGCGGGATGGAAGTGTCCTCCCACAGGCAGTGGTGCCATGAAATATCATACATTATTTCCGGTCAGGGCATATTTCAGCTGGACGGAGTCGATTATATAGTAGGCGAAGGAGATATCTTTATCAGCCCTTTGGACCGCAATCATGCCATTAAAGCCTCAAAGGATTCCACCCTGCGCTTTACATACCTGGGGTTTATTTTTAATGAAGATTCCAATACCGAGGATTATACTTTATTAAAAAATTTTTACAGGACAAATATGGGAAAAATACATGCAAAAGATAAATCAGGAGTTCTTTTTCCCTTCTTCAGAAGCCTTGAAGAATTTTACCGCAAGCACATAGGCTTTCACATGATGGTGGAAAGCTATATTAAACAGATATTGATTCTCACTCACAGGTCCTTTGGCGAAAAAGAGGTATCAACTCTACCCTCCGAGGCTGCAAGCACCTCGGTAGGCAACACTATTTACTCAATCATACGCTATATTGATGACAATATATTTGATATTAACAGGGTATCGGAGATCTCAAACGCTCTTACCTATAACCAGAGCTATATTTCAAATTTATTCAAAAAGAAAATGGGTATGACCATGCAGCAGTATATAAATGGCAAGAGAATCGAAAAAGCAACAGAGCTGCTGAAATACGGCAAGTTCTCAATCACCCAGGTAGCCGGCCAGTTGAACTATACAAATGTCCAAAGCTTTTGCAGGGCCTTTTCCCGGGTAATGCACATTTCGCCCTCCCAGTATGTGAACCGGAACAGGCCTGATTAGCCTAAGAAAATCCGCTGCGCTGAATTTTTTAAGTGCCGGTTTCATTATTAAATATTGCGGGCAAATTTTCTTGTTGGCTTATGCAAAAAAATACTGCATAAAAAGAGATGGCCCATGCAAATATATGAATTTACGCGGACCATCTCCTTTTATGTTATTTTTCTTTATTTCTCTTACTTTAAGCCTATAACCTCCAGCTCATCACAGAAGGTCCAGCCGGAAGTCCCTGTTGTAACTACGATTTTCACATAGCGGGCCGAAGCAGGGTTGTCCAGATCAAGCTGATAATGGCTGGCATCGGCATTCAATGCTGCAGTCGGCTTATTTACCGAGCCAATAGCCGAATAATTCACCCCATCCGAAGACACATAATATGAAACGTTTTCAGGGAATACCACATTATCGCCGAGCTGCTGAATAAAGTTTATGGATGTGCTGATGAAGCTTGTCTCACTCTGAAGGTCAACGACAAACTCATATGAAGGCACATTCTGCCTCCCCTGGTAGTGCTCTTCCTTATAGCCTACCGAACCCGCGTATTTCTTATTGGTGAGCTCGGCGCCGTTTGTATCCGGATATGTACTGCTGGCAGCCACAGAGGCCGTATAATTCTTGCCGGCGGCCTTGTTTTCATATCCCATGGCTGGACCTGCATAAGTCTTGCCCAGCCTTGGATATATTACCCGTTTCCAGTCTTCGTACTCAGCCCAGCCCACAACTTTAGGGCTGTGATAATGCAGGAAACTGAAGCTGGTCATTTTGCTCACATAGGGTATTTCACTGTTCACCTGGTCCAGCATGGTAATGGTGGGCTCCCCATAGCCTGTAGACGGTACATATGTCTCAATATTGGACCACATTTCACAGCCTGGATTTGTATCAACCGCCTCTTTCAGAGCCGCAATATAGGTAGACGTAATATTTCCGAAGCTGTCCTGGGGAGCGACCACATCAAAATTGGCGCCGTCCCCGGGGTTTAATATGTAAGTCCACATATCCTTCCAGCCGCTTGGGCTTAAAGCCGTTGAGTATCCGCCTATATAGGGGGATGTCATAACCGGCTTGCCTGTGTAGGAGTGTGCGTAATCCACAATTGTCTTTAAAGCGCTCCTCAGTTTCTGCTGATCGGCGCGGGCGGAAAATCTGTAGTTTTCAATCTCCCAGACACTGTACCAGCCTTTGAAAGAGCTTATATTCTTATATCCCTCAGGCGAATCCCAGATGTCCTTTATCACATCCTTATTTGCCTGTGCCTCGCCGGTCAGCCAGGCCTGGTCTGTGGCGCTGTCCCACCACTGTTCGTTTGCCGCCAGGCCCACCCAGACGTCGATCCCCTTGTTTTCCGCCGCCGTCAGGACATTCAGCAGGGTATCCTGGTTGTTTCTGTTGGCATAGCCAGTGGAAGCATTGTAAAGAGGCGAATCGTAATAAACGGCCTTTTCAGAGGGCGAGAAGTCGACTATCCACTGAAGGATCACATGATCCATCCCCAGGTCCTTCATATAATCAAATTCTTCCTCCCAATCGGCCTGTGTCCATATATCCCCGTATGACAACTGAATAAATGAACCTGAAATAATGGGATGTCCCATAACTCTGAGCTCGTCCGCAAAAATCCAGCTGTCGGGTGTGGGAGCTGTTATATTGACTCTGATATACCGCGTATTAACCGGTTGGGACAGAGTCAGGGCAAATTTTTGAGTACTGTTGAGCTCCCCTGCCGGAATGGCATTCCCAAGGGGGGTAAATACCGAGTTATCATCTGAATACTCAAATGCCACATTTTCCGGATAATATACGCCTCCGCCCAGATATTTGAGAAAATTCATATCCATACCTGTGACGCGCAGCTTTGTTCCCAGATCCAGCGTAACGCTATAGCTGCCCAGGCGCCCCTGCCATTCCGGGTCGTTAAAAACACCCGAAGCATATTTCCCATTGGTCATTTCTTTCAGGGATGTATCCGGATAGCTTGAATCAGCCGGCGATGAGCTTGTATACCTTTTGGACTGAGCAATGTTTAAAGGGCTGTCATTTATTCCCGTCGCCTCAAGCTCATCCTCAAAAGTCCATTCCCCCGCCGTATTTACCGTCATTTTAATATAACGGGTTCGGACAGCGTTAGGCAGCGCAGAGGTGTACTTTGCGATCTGTGCGCTTACGCTGCTTTTAACCGCCGTTCCCATAGATACAAAGCTTGTCCCGTCATCAGAGCAGTAAAAAGTGACGGAAGACGGAAAATAAATGGCGCTGCCGGTATCTTGAAGGAAGCGGCAGGAAACATCGGTAATGTAACAGTTGTCCCCCAGATCTATGGTCTGGGAATAGCTTTCGGTAAACTGTCTTCCCTGCCATTTGGCATCCTTGAAATTAGCCGTGCCATACGCCCCATCCGTTAACTCCGTGGAATTTGTATCAGGATAGGAATTTGAAGCCGGAACAGACGAACTGTAAGTTTTATTGAGCGCAATATTCGACGTTGCCGCATTTACCGAACTTGCACCGAATAGAAACAACAAACCGGATATGGCTGTTATAAACAGCAGCCCCCTCGTAAACGTGCCAACTCTTGTCATAAAAGTACCATTAGCCTTTCTGGCTCACAAAAGTTTAATGATTAATCCACGCACATACCGTGAGCCGGATAAGGCGTGAATGGTACTTTGCGCATCGCCATTCCGCACGCTTTTTGTGCGGAAATTTTGGCGGCGCCTTTATTCCGCCGGAGGCCGTTAGTTTGAAAGTGCTTTTTCTTTCAAACTAACCCTCCTTATAGATTAAAATGAAATATTTTCCATTATTATATCTGAATATAAAAGCGATAAATACCGTAATTCGGAAATGATTGACCGGAAATGGGAAGATATAATATCCTGATACATACAACCTAAAATAGTGGTAACTTTTCCGTATGCAGATATGCTATGATTTAAAAAGAAAAAGAAAAAAATCAATTTAAAATCGGGGGTGTTAAATTGAAGATTTCTTTTAATGAGTTTTTAAATACCGTTATTAAGGCAAATCACTTTAATACTTCTGCGATGTTGAAATCCTACAGGATAATTTATTATAAATCAGGCAGCGGCCAGGCCATGATCGGTTCTTCTTTTTTTAAATTCAAGGACGGAATGTATGCTGTAATTGCCCCAAATGAAATGTTTGAAGGTATCGTGACCTCCCAGGCGGAAGAAATGATATGTGAGTTCATCGCTGAGCCTGCTGCGGAAAAATTGCACAGCGGTATCTACGCGGATAACGACAACCTCATTTTGAAGCAATTTGAAAAAATACGCCACGAGCACCGCCTCAGGGAAAACTACCGGGATGTGTTCCTGGACTTGTTTTCCGCCGAACTATACTATCTGATACTGCGCAACTCCAGCAAAACTTCCCGGAAAGCCGTAACAATACGCGACATTGTAGAGTATATCGACGAAAATTTCTATGAGGATATAAAAGTCGAAGACCTGGCAAAAAAAGCCGGCTATACCTGCAGGCATTTCCGCAACCTGTTTCTTGAAACCACTGGGCTTCCTCCGTCGGAATATCTGCTGAAAAAACGTCTTGAGATTTCAAAGAAGCTGCTGCTTAACACGTCGCAGAATATTGTGGAAGTATCCCAGTCCTGCGGGTTTTCTTCCGCCTCCCAGTTTGCAATGTTTTTTAAACGCTATACCCAAATGACGCCTTCCGAATTCAGGAACTGCAATATTACTGCCTGATACTCGGACCATTCCCATATCCGGTACGGGTATCAAAACCGCCTTAATCAATTTAAAACACAATATCCCGCGTCAAGTACCGTTAACGCGGGATAATCAGATAAACATAAATTATTTATTTTTTATTATTTATTTTGAATCATATTTACAAAACGTTCGGTTATATCTTTTGGCCTTGTTATGGCAGTGCCCACTACAGCCGCCCAGACACCCAGCTCAAGGGCTTCCTTAAGCTGCTCCGGAGTCCAGATTCCCCCCTCTGCAATAATGGGTATATCGAGAGAATCCACATACCGTTTAATAAGCTCAAAATTTGGAATTTCAGCCTCTTTTGTATAATCGGTATAACCCGACATGGTAGTGCCCACAATATCAAACCCCAGTTCTTTTGCTTTTAATCCCTCTTCATAGCAGGATGTGTCAGCCATAAAAATCTGGTCCGGATACTTTTCTTTTGCCCTGTAGAATAACCTGTCCAATGTCTCATTGCCTGGGCGTATCCTGTCGGTAGCATCCATGGCGATGATTTCGGGGCCTACCTCCACCAAAGCATCAATTTCCTTCATTGTAGGTGTGATATAAATCTCGCTGTCACTGTAGTCGACTTTATAAAGCCCAATGACAGGAATATCTACGGTCTTCTTTATTTCTGCAATATCGGAGGGAGTATTCGCACGGATTCCCACCGCTCCTCCCTGAAAAGCAGCCAGTGCCATTCTCCCCATGATAAAAGAACTGTATAAGGGTTCTGAGCTCAATGCCTGACAGGATACAATCAAACCATGTTGTAATTGTTTCAAAATTTGTCTCTTTTCCATTTTATATCCCCTGTTTACTTTTAAATTTAATGATACACATCCAAATTGCAGATTAAGGATAAAAATGAAACTATCCTTTAATACCTGTTATAGTAATTCCTTCAATAAAATATGACTGTGCAAAGAAGAACAATATGATAATCGGAACCGTAAAAATAGCCGACGCAGCCATCATGGGCCCCCATTCCACAAAGTGCGTCTGCATGAAAGCCTGCAAACCGAGAGAAAGAGTATACTGTTCATCCTTGTTCAGGTAAAGCAGCGGCCCTAAAAAATCAGACCAGCTATTCAAAAATGTAAAAATTGCTACGCTTGTGATTGCCGGCTTGCAAAGGGGAATTATTATTTTCAGAAATATAGTAAAATCCTTTGCTCCGTCAATAGTCGCGGATTCAACCAGGGAGTCCGGAATAGTCTTAAAAAACTGGCGCAGCAGGAATATGTAATATGCGCTCCCCAAAAATGCCGGCAAAACCAGAGGTGTTATTGTCCCAACCATGTTCAGCTTTGTAAAAACAAGATATAAAGGGATCATGGTAACCTGGGACGGGATCATCATTGTTCCTATAATAAGCGGGAACAGGTACTTGCTCCCTTTCCACTTGATCTTTGACATGGAGTACGCAACCATGGAAGATGAGGTAACCGTTCCGATCACACACAAAACCGTTATGACAACCGTATTCAGCAAATAGCGGAGAAACGGCATCTTGGTTACGGCTAAAAAGTAGTTGTTAAAATAAAATTTTTCAGGCAAAATAGTGGGCGGATAACGGTATATTTCCTCAAAGCTTTTAAAGGATGTAAAAAGCATCCATAAGAACGGAACGAGGAATATTAAAGATAAAACGGCTGTTATAACATACACTATTGCCCTTGATATGTTCTTTTTAATCTTTGTATTACTGCCAGATGTATTAATCGTCTCCATATGTAACCCACCTATCCTGTGTTTTAAATATAATCGCTGTCACGGCAACAACAATTATAAACAAAATCCATGCCATCGCAGATGCCTTACCCATCTTGAAGTATCCAAAAGCATTGTGGAATAAGTACAATGAATAAAACAACATGGAATTTTCAGGACCGCCGCTTACGGCATTAAGACCGCTTCCTGCAGTTGAACCGTTAATCATCAGATACGCCTGAGTAAAATACTGGAAATAGTAAATAATATTCATAATCAGCTGGAAAAATATAACCGGTGATACGCTTGGCAGCGTTATTTTAAAGAAACGCTGAAAAGTGTTTGCACCATCCATTTCAGCCGCTTCATAAAGTGAACGCGGCACATCCTGCAGAGACGCCAGAAATATGATCATCATGCTTCCGACTCCCCACACTCCGATAATTATCAGCGCGGGCTTGGTACACGCAGGATCCATCAACCAGTTGGGCTGAGGCACTCCCAGCAGTTTTAAACCCGCATTGAGCAACCCCACCTTCGGATTTAAAATCCATATCCACAATAATGAAGATGCCACCGTAGGAACAATACTGGGCAGGTAAAAAATCGTCCTGAAAACAGGAAGCCCCTGTATTTTCTGATTTAGCAGTACGGCTAACAGCAGCGCCGCTATTAAACTTACCGGAGTTCCTATTATAACCATGTAAAAAGTATTCCATAAACTTTTATAGAATTTCTCATCTGCAAACAATGCCGAATAATTCCCGAATCCGACCCATTTGGGAGCCTGGAATATGTTAAAATCCGTCAGGCTGTAATATATGGAAATACAGATCGGATACAGACTAAATGCCAGAAAACCAATTATCCATGGCAATGCAAATAAAATACCCGTCCTTGTTCTGCTTCTCTCTAATTTTGATCTATGCGTTTTTTTAACAGCTATGTTCGATATACCGGGCTCAATCATATAACAGCCTCCAATTGCTAAAGATTAGACAAAGACTTTTCAAGTAATGATACATTGCTCCATTGCAATATATCATTACTTGAAAAAATGCTGCTTTATTATTATTTGAATAATTCACTGCCTTTTTCGTTTATGTTTTTCAGCGTGGTAGCTATATCCTGTTTGAGATTCATGCACAATTCCGTCTGTTCGTTGACAAGCGTATTGTACTCACCGTTCTTAGGACCGCTTGGGATAGCTATGAGGTTCGGGCTTTTTGCAAGCTGTGTATAGAAATCCGTATCATAGCCTTTGAGGAATTCTTCATTGGTGAGCAGGGAGAGTCTCGATGGGAAATCACCCTGGGCAATTGTGAAGCCAAGCTGGCCTTTTTCTCCCACATAATATGCCAGGAAGTCAAAAGCGCCGTCTTTATTCTTTGAGTTTGATGTTATGAAAAGCATTGATGAGGATGCGTTTGCTCTTCCTGCCAGTTCCGGGTTATCCTTGGGATAGGGAACAAAAGTCACGCCGTAATCGATGTCGGATTTAAATGTCTCCTTAATATCCTTTCCCATCCAGGGTCCGTCAATACGGAAGGTCTGTTTGCCCATTAGGAATGGGTCTGTGGGATCGAGGTACTTTCCTCCGGAGGAGAACTTAACAACATTTTCAAGTCCGAACTTTTGGCGGTAATCTCTTGCAAGCTGCAATGCCATCTTATTTCCGGCGTCATCAGCCGCTGCAGGTTTGCCGTCTTTGGTATACCAGCCGCCTCCGGCCGCTGCTGTGAATGCATCAAGATAATATACTGACGGGAAATCAGGAAATCCGCAGACATCGATGGAACCGTCCGTATTTAAAGTAGTAGTCTTAACCGCCATCTCGTACATTTCTTCCATTGTCTTGGGAGGTTCCGTATAACCGGCGTTTTTTAACAACGTCCTGTTGTAATATAAACCCGATAAGTTAACGTTGCAAGGCAATGCGTATATTTTTCCGTCCATCTTCATACTTTCTACTGATGCAGGGATAAAATCATTTATATCGTAATTTGTTTTTGCTATGTAATCATCCAATGGTTCCATTATTCCGGCACTTGCATATTTACCCACATTGCTTCCGAAATCATCGGTTAAGTCCGGACCGTTTCCTGCGGAAATAGCGGCCATTATTTTCTGTGAATCAGGAACAGAAAGAGCTTCAACTACGTATTTATCGCTCTGTGCATTGTAATCCTGGACCAATTTGTCGATTCTTCCTACTGCATCACCGCTCCATAAGTACCAGAACAAAACCTTTGTCTTTTCAGCCGGGGCAGCATTTGACCCTGATGCGGTTGAACCGGAACTCGCCGTTGATGTACCCGAGTTACCGCATCCAGCGTTAAATGACGCCAATAAACCAATTACCAAAGCGCCCGCCATTAATCTTTTGAGATTAATCTTTTTCATTAACAATCCCTCCATTATATTTATTGTGAATAAAAACTTTATTTATTTGCAGTTACAGATGCAAACAACGGAGGTCAATTATGATCGCTTTCAACCGTAATTGACTTTGATAAAACTTTTGTAACTTTGGTTAATTTTTGTTCACAATTATGAGTATAACATAAAAAAAATTTTTTTCAATATTGTTTTGAATTAAATTAAGATTTTATTGTTAAACGCTATATGTTTGTTTAATTTCAACAAATTTCCAATGTGTTTTTAGGAAAAATAGCATATATTAAGACTTAATATTTGGAATTTTTATTTTTTTATGAAAAATATTTTCTTTTATTTTACAGGAAATAGGATGAAATATCTTTATTTAAATAAAAATATTGAAAAATATTTTTATTTAATGTAATATTAAAAGCAGTTCTTAGAAAAGAGGCAAATTTATTTATGGACAATGATGTTCTGTTAAAGATTTTAAGCAGTGAAAAAATATTGACAAAAGCGGAGCGAAAAGTGGCGGACTTTATTTTGCAGTCCCCACAGGAAGTGATGTACATGTCCATCACCGACCTGGCGGAGCGCTGCGGTGTTGGCGATACAACCGTTTTCCGCTTTTGCAAGACTTTGAAGATAAGCGGATATCAGGATTTTAAAATGATGCTTGCACAATCGTTGAGCAACAACAAAACCTCAAGTGCAATAACATTATCGGATGAAATAAATATTTCCGATTCCACCGATGAGGTGTGCCGCAAACTTTTAAACACCGATATTGCAGCACTTAATCAGACATTTGAAATGATAAATATTGATGATATACATACTGCTATTGATATGATATCCTCCGCAAAACTCATTTATTTCTTCGGCGCCGGTTCTTCCTCGGTCACCGCTTTAGAAGCGTGCTACAAATTTGCGCGCATTCTGCCCAATGTGGTGTCTACGCAGGATATACACATGCAGGCAATGTCCTCTTCCCTGTTGACCGAGCAGGACCTGGTGATCGCTTTCTCCTATTCCGGTTCCACCAAGGATATTATTGATATTTTAAAGCGCGCCAAGCAGAACCATGCAAAAACTATCTGCATAACGCGGTTTTCAGAGTCCCCTCTCACCGCGTATGCAGATATTATTTTACTGTGCGGCGCAAACGAAGGCCCTTTTCAGGGCGGCTCCCTTTCTGCCAAGGTTGCCCAGATGTATCTGGTGGATATCTTATATACCGAATATTTTAAGAAAAACTATATAGACTGCGACAGAAACAAAAAGCGCACCACCCAATCCATTGTCAACAAGCTTTTATAGCAGTATTCAAATCAAGCTTTCTTAGTATATTAAAACCCGAAAAAATCAGCTGCAAATTTATTTGTGCGTCCGGATAAATTTGAAAGCTGATTTTTTGCTTTTTCGTCTCCGCATATATAGTTTTTCATTAAAAGCCCCTCTTCAATACAGAGTTCATCATGTCTGGGGAAGTAATATTTCAGCAGAAACAGCGCATACTTGACCATACGGAAGGGTCCGTCCACCCTGAAATACTGCTCCGTCACATTTCCCACAGCTACACTGTACAGTTCCTTTATATTTTTGCAAATGCTGTCAAGTTCCAGATCCTCGGAAAACAGGACTGTTTTTATCACATTGAACCACACCGGCGGTTCCGTCCCGTGGGAATCGCTGGAGCCCACAACCGGGATTATCCTCCCCTTTGCGCGCTGTTCGTAATACAGGGCAGTCTGCATATTGTTTTCTTCGGTGCTCTGCCCTCCCAAAAGTTCAAAGGCATCAAAGCAGTTTGTTTCAAACAAATACTCCGTCATCCTTGTCTGCATATTATATTCATGGCACCAGATCCAGAAAGGATGCACCAGGATGGCCAGCCCCGAGCCTTTGCGTATATTGTCGGCAATCCATTTTCTATAGGCGTATTCCAGAGCATTTATGCCGTCGGGCACCTGCAGCTTTTCAGCAATTTCACTTAATTCCCTGTCGATTTTCTCTTTGTTTTTCTCATACAGTTCATTTACACTGATATTGCCTCCGAAATTAACCGCATGAATATAATTTCCGGGGACATGTACCTCTTCCCCCAAAAATATTTTCAAATCAATGTCCACATTTTCAAACCTGTCAATTGCCTCTTTGGACGGATACCATTTATGATGGTCCGTTATTGCCATAAAATCAAATCCGGCCTTTCTGTAATTAGCGGCTACTATCGCCGGTTCTTCATTTCCGTCGGAACGGTTTGAATGAACGTGCAAGTCACCTTTATATGCTTTTTTCCCATAAAGATCGGGAAAAAGCGAATAAATATGGAATACCTTTTTATTATTCAAATCATTCTTTTTTATTATCAGAACCGACCATTCCTGCTCGCCTGTAAAACGATATGTAAAAGTAATAGAACCGTTTAAAGGTCTCACCTCAATAGTGTCAAAATCACCCTCGAATTTGTCCAGAGCATATTTGACATTGCAGCACTCCATAGGTACAAACTTAATCAAATAATTATCATCATCAAAACACGCATGACCGCCTCTGGGCCTGATTAAGATACTGGAATTCTCTCCGCTTTTAACAACACCTGGAAAAACATCATAATCCATAATTCTCTCCGCCATTTTAAACAACTTCTTTCCCATAAAATTTTTATATTTATAATATAGCATTTGAAAATCAGCAAGTCAACAAATAACCATATATTATCACATTAATTTATTGATTTATATGGAATTGTGTGGTATCGTATTATTATCTTAGTTCAGAAAGGAATTGATTTCATGTTCGCAGATGAACGCAAATCCATAATTTTAGAAATATTATCACGTGAAGGCAATGTACGTATCACAGATCTCTCACAGGAATTCGACGTTTCCACCGAAACCATACGCAGGGATTTAAACGAATTGAGCGACGATAAAAAAATCATCAAGGTACACGGAGGTGCGATCGCGGTGAAACGCCCTATCCGTGAAGAAAATTACACTACGAGGGTAAAACAGAATTGTGAAGCCAAGAAAAAGATCGGTCAATTTGCCGCCGGAATGATTTCAGACGGAGAAATAGTTTTTCTGGACAGCGGCGCAACCACTGAGGAAATCGCACAGGCGGTTTATGGTTTGAAAAATATAACTTTTATTATAAACTCCTTTAACATTGCAAATATCCTGACTCAAAAATATAAAAACGGTGATTTCACAGGAAAAATCCTTTTTATCGGCGGTGTAATCGATTGTGAAAGCGGCAGAACAAAGGGTGAGATATCTCTTACGGCCTTAAACAGGTTTTCTGCCGACAAGGCCTTTATAGGGGCGACTTCGATTTCCCAAAACGGGTTTATGATGTGGGATGAAAGCGACGGGGAATTCTCATCCGCCCTCAGAAAAAAATCCGGCGAAACCTATGTTGTGGCCGATAGTACGAAGTTTGACAAAGAATCCTTTTATAAATTTTTGGATTTAGCGGAAGTAAATCACATAATAACCGATGACAGCAATAAAATAAACGACCAATTAAAATCCGTTATTAATTCATGCAACATACAGCTTCACGTTGTTAAAAACAAATACCGCCAGATACCGGAGTGAAACCCCTTATGATTAAAATAAATAGTCTCATTAAAAATGCTGCCCTGCTGGGCATTTCGTGTTTTTTGGCCTATGCCGCCTGTTATATGGGAAGAAACATTCTGAGCACGATGCTGCCGCAGATGATATCAAACAATATTTATGGGCGTGATTCATTGGCAACAATGGGCAGCGCCTTTTTTATTACATATGGGCTGGGACAGCTCATCAACGGCTTTATGGGAAACAAAATCAGTGCGAAATACATGGTATTCACAGGGCTGCTTACTACGGGAATCTTAATTTCCTTATTTCCGCTGTTTTATTCCTATTCACTGGCATACATCCTATGGGCGGTATGCGGCTTCATGTGCTCAATGCTCTGGGGGCCGCTTTCAAAACTGGTAGGTGAAAACTCAACTGCGGAAGTCGGCCGAATAATATTGACCCTGCTTACGATTGCCTCCATTCTCGGAACCGGCGTAACCTATTTTCTTGCCATATTAAGTACGGTGAAAGGCAGCTGGAGATTGGGGTTTTTTCTCACGGGAGTCCTTTTGATAATAATATCCGTGATCTGGGTTTTAGCCAATACTTATATGGAGAATAAGGGAATCATTAAAAAGAATGCCCTGCCTGATATAACAAATAAACCCGGCGGCAATTTAAGATACTTATTTTCAAATGGATTTGCCGCCATGACCGCCGTTACCATGTTGAACGGTATAATCCGCAACGCAGTGATCTTCTGGGTTCCGCTTTTCATTTCCGAACGCTTTCATGTTTCAGCGGCCGCTGCCGCCGGTTTGTCCTCCATACTCCCGTTTATTAACCTGGGAGGAACGCTTGTAACACTTTATATTGTGAAGCTGCTCAAAAATGACGAAAAGCTTATGCTGGCAATATTGTTCGCCTTTTCCACCCTTATGTTTGTCTCCATGTATTTGTCCAACGGAAGAGGCATGCTGCTGAATCTGGCGGCGCTGTTTTCCGCAAGCGCTGCTATGACAGGCGCCTGCAATATGATATTCAGTTTCTATATTATCCGTTTTTCCGACACCGGAAAAATTTCCGGCATAACCGGATTTCTTGATTTTTCAGCATATGTCTCAGCTTCAGCCGCAAGTATTCTTTTCTCTTCCCTTATATCGGATTTCGGATGGAATCTCATAGTAGGCATATGGGCGGCAACTACATTCCTGGGAATTGTTTTCTCCTTACTTGCCAAAAAGACCAGCCATGAATTTACCTCCCGGCAAAATCTGAGCAAACCGGATATATCCAGGCAGGCAAAAACATAATAAAAGCCCCTTTTAACCTCATACCGGTCACATTCCGGCTCTGGTCCAAAAGGGGCGATCTATCCGTCTCCACTGGCAAAACAAGAAAATTTGCCAGGCACTTTATTATTTTTGCAGCAGCGAGCTTCCTGTCATTTCAGCGGGCTTCGCCTCTCCCATAATGTCGAGTATTGTGGGGGTAAGATCCGCCAGCTTTCCTTCTTTCAGCTTAACACCGCTGTCCAGGCCTATGCCTATCAAAGGCACCACATTGGTGGTATGGGCCGTGAAAGGTCCGCCGTTCTCATAGTCTACCATCTGCTCCGCATTTCCGTGGTCGGCTGTGATAAATACCACGCCGCCCTGGGCGGTAACCGCGTCAACTACTTTGCCCACACACTGGTCCACAGCCTCTGT